>NZ_JBHUAF010000033.1:0-36661 GCF_042789895.1 Kitasatospora sp. NPDC056783 | reverse complement strand
GGGCGCCCCTTCGGCGTGCGGCCGGGGCGGACCGGGCCTGGGCGCGTCAGGCGCGCGCGGGCCGGTCCGACGCCGGTCAGGCCAGGGCGGCCTTCACGGCGGCGGCGACCCGGCCGCCCTCGGCCAGGCCGTCGACCTTGGGCTTCACCAGCTTCATGACGGCGCCCATGCCCTGGGGGCCGCTCGCGCCGCTCTCGGCCACCGCGGCCGCCACGATCGCGGTCAACTCCTCGTCCGAGAGCTGCTTGGGCAGGTAGGTCGCCAGCAGCTCGCCCTCGGCCCGCTCCCGGGCCGCCTGGTCCGTACGGCCGGCGGTGTCGAAAGCCTCGGCCGCCTCCCGGCGCTTCTTCGCCTCGCGACCGATCACCTTCAGCACGTCGGCGTCGGACAGCTCGCGCTTCTGCTTGCCCGCCACCTCCTCGCTGGTGACGGCGGCCAGGGTGAGCCGGATGGTGGACGAGCGCAGCTCGTCCCGGTCCCTGATGGCAGCCGTGAGGTCCTCGTGCAGCTGCTCCTTGAGCGTTGTCATTTCCTCTTCTTATCCTTCGGCCGTAGGTGGGCTCAACCAGGTTTCCGGCGGGCATCCAGCGGGTTTCCGCAGCTGAACGAGTATGCCTCGACGATCCCGGCCCAGCCCTGCCGGGCGGCGCGTCGGGTGACGGCGGCCCGGATCGGGAGCGGGCGGCGGTCCGGCCCGTGAACAGTCGATGCTCCGGAACGGGAACGGGAACGGACCGGGAACGGGCCGCGAACGGGGCGGCAAACGGGCCGGCAACGGGGCCGCAACGGGGCGGCGGAATTCGGCCAGGGTGGCCGACCAGGCCCGCACAATACCGGCCGAAACGCCGGAAACCGCCGGACCGGACGCGAACTCGCCGACACCCGAAGGGAAATCCACACATTGCGTCCACTCAGCGGAAACAATTCCCGTAGTACACTCGTTCGCGCGCCGCCCGGGGCAGTCCGATGATGCCTCGAACCGCCCCCGAAGACCGTCGCGAACAGTCGCGATAAACCGCCACATCACTCCTGATACTTTGTCTGGAAACCATGTATCCACAACCGCCGACCCGTGGCATCGGCGCGCCGCGCCCCCGGAACCCTGCGGTCCCGTGCCCGGCCGACGGTGATCGTCTTTCGGAGTGATCGGCGCAGCGATACGGTGCGTCGAATTCAGGTTTGTATTCTGCTCACACCGGCAGGAAGCACGGGGGAATGGACAGCAATCAACTTCGCTCGATGTTGGTGAACCAGCGGAGGATGGTCGGCTGGAGCCAGGAGCAATTAGCCGAACACTCCACCGTCAGCGTCCGGACCATTCGCAATCTGGAAACCGGCGCCATCAAGAATCCGCGGCGAAGTTCCGTGGAACTCCTGATGGGGGCCCTGTTCTCCGGGACAGCCCACGGGGACGGCCCCCCGTCGTCCCGCACCGTCCCCGCCGACGCCCTGGCCGGACTGCCGCCCGTCGGGCCCGAGCCCGGTCCGCCGGCCCGCGTCGCCGAGGTCCCGGACGACGCCCGGTGGCAGGGGCTGCGCCCCAAGACGGACACCACCGTCGGCCGCCGGGCCGACCTGCGGCACATCGTCACCGCCCTGCGACCGGGCCGGCCGCTGGTGCTCACCGGGCCGGCCGGGGTCGGCAAGACCCGGCTGGCGCTGGACGCGGCCGCCCACCTGCTGGACCGCTTCCGGGACGGCGTCGCGGTCCTGGAACTCGGCTCGGTCACCCCCGAGGCCGTCGACCCGGCGGCCGCGTCGGCCCAGACCCGGCAAGCGCTCGACACCCTGCTCCGGGGTCTCGACCGCGATGCCCGGACCGGGACCGAACCGCGCGTGCTGCTGGTCGTCGACAACGCCGAGCACGTCATCGACACGGTGGCCGGGCAGGTCAGGGCACTGCTGGAGCGGCACCCGGCGCTCCACATCCTGATCACCTCACTGCGGGCGCCCGCCGGCGTCCCGGCCGACCTGTGGGAGGTGTCGCCGCTGGCGGTCGACCGGCCGGAAGGCCCCTACGGCTGCCCGCCCGCCGCCGAACTGTTCTGCCGCCGGGTGCGCTCGGTCGTCCCGACCCTGGACCTCCGCGACCAGATGCCGCAAGTGGTCGAGCTCTGCCGGCGGCTGGGCGGCCTGGCGCTCGCGATCGAGAACGCCGCCGTCCGGATGCGTTCGGTGCCCCTGCACGTCCTGGTGGAGGAGTCCCGGGTGCTGCCGATCCTGGGCCAGGAGGAGGTGGGCGGGCTCTCCCACCACCGCTCGCTGCACCGCAGCCTCGCCTGGGCGTACGGGCTGCTCGACGAACGGCAGCGCCGGGCGCTCAGGCGGCTCTCCCGGCTCCCGGAGGAGTTCTCCATCGACGACGTCCGGCGGGAGCCGGTCGACGGGCTGATCGGCGAGGAGCGGGAGCCGGTCTACGGGCGGGAGCCGTCCCGCAACCTCGACCTGCTGGCCGAGCTCGTCGACCACTCCGTCGTCCAGGTGGAACGCGGCCACCGGTACGCGTACCGGGTGCCCCGGATGATGCGGGAGTACGTCAACGCCATTCCGGCCTGAAGGCCGCCGTCACCACCGCCGCAGTCGCCACCGCCGCCGTCACCGTAACCCCACAAGCCGGTTACACCTATCCTGGCGGCATGACCGACGGAGACGACGCGGCCGCCCGGAGCGCCGACCAGCCCGGGCTGCTCCTCACCACCCCCGCGGGCAGCCGCTTCCACTTCGACCCCGGCGCCCTCTGCCTCGAACTGCTCACCACCGGCGGCCCGGGCCCGTACGCCCGGTACGAGGTGCTGCACCGGCCCGCCGACCTCGCCGCCTGGCTCCCCGGCTCCCGGCTGGGGCTGCCCGCCGACGCCGCACGGATCTCCCCCGCCGAACTCACCGCCGTCCGCGCCCTGCGCGACGCGCTCTGGCGCCTCGCCGCCGCCCGCGCCCAGGGCCGGACGGGCGGCCCCGAGGACCACGCCGTCCTCAACCGGGCCGCCGAACACCCGCCACTGGTCCCCCGGATCGCCCCGGACGGCACCGCCGCCGCCCCGCTCCCCGCCGACGGCGCGCAACTGGCCTCCACGTTCGCCCGGGACGCCATCGCGCTGCTCACCGGCCCGCACGCGGACCGGGTCCGGGAGTGCGGCGCGGACAACTGCCAACTGATCTTCGTCGACACCTCGCGGCCCGGACGGCGGCGCTGGTGCTCGATGGAACGCTGCGGCAACCGCCACAAGGTCCGCGCACTGCGCGCCCGCCGCGAGTCCGAGGAGGTGCCCGGCTCCCCCTCCCCCGCCGCCCACTCCGGGCGTGCACAAGCTGATCGACCGTCTGAGAGCATGGCCTGATGCGACCGCTGTACTCCGTCCCCCTCGGCATCGCCGCCGCCGGAACCGCCTGTCTCGCCTACTCCGTCGGGTACGAGGTCCGGGCCTTCCGCCTCCGCCGGTTCGAGGTCCCCGTCCTTCCGCACGGTGCCCGGCCGATCCGGGTCCTCCAGGTGTCCGACATCCACATGGTGAACGGGCAGGGCAAGAAGCAGCGCTGGCTGAAGAGCCTCGCCGGCCTGCGCCCCGACCTGGTGGTCAACACCGGCGACAACCTCTCCGACCCGCTCGCCGTCCCGGCCACGCTCGACGCGCTCGGACCACTGATGGAGTTCCCCGGCGTCTACGTCTTCGGCTCCAACGACTACTACGGCCCGGCCCGCAAGAACCCCGCGCGCTACCTCAAGGCCATGCGCAGCGGCGTCCACGGCATGAACAACCCCGACGGCACCGCGCGCCGCGGCATCACCGGCGCCGTCCACAACCCGTGGGAGAAGCTCCGCGACGGCTTCGACGGGGCCGGCTGGCTGGACCTCACCAACGCCCGCGGCCGGCTCACCGTGAACGGGCTCGACCTGGAGTTCACCGGCCTCGACGACCCGCACATCCGCCGCGACCGCTACAGCGAGGTCGCCGGCGGCCCCTCCGCCGACGCCGACCTCTCCCTCGCCGTCGTCCACGCGCCCTACCTGCGCGTCCTCGACGCCTTCACCGCCGACCGCTACCCGCTGATCCTGGCCGGCCACACCCACGGCGGCCAGCTCTGCGTCCCCTTCTACGGCGCGCTGGTCACCAACTGCGACATCGACACCCGCCGGGTCAAGGGCCTCTCCACCCACACCGCCGGCGGCCACCGCTCCCACCTCCACGTCTCGGCCGGCTGCGGCACCAACCGCTACACCCCCGTCCGCTTCGCCTGCCCTCCCGAAGCCACCCTCCTCACCCTCACCCCGGCCCCCCGATGACCCCCGCCGGACGCCCGTCCGAAACCGGATTTCGTGTCTCGGCGAGCGTCCGGTAGAGTTCTACTCGTCGCGAAGGAGACGGAGCGACAAACCGCAAGACCGGGGTGTGGCGCAGCTTGGTAGCGCGCTTCGTTCGGGACGAAGAGGCCGTGGGTTCAAATCCCGCCACCCCGACCCAGTAACACCAGCTCAGAGCCGGTGTCCCGCAAGGGACACCGGCTCTGACTGTTTCTCCCGAAGACCTCGGGAGGATTTCCGGGGGAATTCCTCCCCGGAGTTCCCGAGGCCTGTCGGTGACCCGTCCTCAGTGGCGTGCCGATCACTTCCCGGGCCGCCCTCCTCGCCATCCGCCGCCGGCACGTTCCGCACGCCGCACCGGAGCCCCCCTGCCCTCGCCCCGGCTCGTACGCCGGGCTCAGAGGACGGTGGGGAGTTCGGTGCGGGAGGTGATGGCGAGCTTGGGGTAGGCCTTGTAGAGGTGGTGGGCGACGGTGCGGGGGCTGAGGAAGAGCTGGGCGGCGATGTCGCGGTTGGTGAGGCCCTGGGCGGCGAGGCGGGCGATCTGGAGTTCCTGAGGGGTGAGGGGGGACCGCAGGGTGCCGGTGGGGGTGCCGGGGGCGGGGGCCGGGGTGCCGGTGGCGGAGAGTTCGGTGCGGGCGCGGGCGGCCCAGGGGTGGACGGCGAGGCGGTCGAAGGTCTCCAGGGCGGCGCGCAGGTGGGGGCGGGCGTCGGTGCGGCGGCGGGCGCGGCGCAGCCATTCGCCGTAGAGGAGGGCGGTGCGGGCCCGTTCGAAGGGGCGGTGGGCCGCTTCGTGGCGGGTGAGGGCGGCCCGGTAGGCGGACTCGGCGAGTTCGTCGGGGCCGAGCAGGGCCTGGCAGCGCAGCCGGAGGGCCTCGGCCCAGGGGCGGTCGGTGGCGGCCGCCCAGCGGGCGAAGCGCTCGTACGGTTCGGCGGCGCGTTCGGGGGTGCCGACGCGGACGGCGGCCTCGACGAGGTCGGGGACGGCCCGGGTGGCGCTGACGTGGTGCCGGTGCGGGCCGGTGGTGAGGGTGTGCAGCCGGTCGGTGGCGTCGCCGGCGCGGCCCCGGCCGAGGTCGAACAGGCCGAGCGCCCACTGGGTCCAGGGCAGGCCGGCCGCGGGGGCCGCGGTCTGCGGGCCGGTGGCGGCGAGGGCGGCGGCGGCGAGTTCGGCGCACCGGTCGGCGCGGCCGTCGAGGGCGGCCAGGCAGGCGAGCAGCGCGGTGAGTTGGCTGACCCACTGGTGCTGGCCGGTGTCCCGGGCGAGGCCGAGGGCCTCGGTGGCGGTGAGTTCGGCGTCGCGGTGCCGGCCGTGGAAGAGTTCGGCCTCCGCCTGGAAGAACCGGAGGGTGGGCATCACGCCGACGGTGCCCTTGGCGCGGGCCTCGGCGACCAGTTCGGCGGCGAGTTCGGCGGTCTCCTCGTCGCGTCCGAGGACGAGCGTGGCACCGCACAGCTGGATCAGGTCGACCGGGCTCTCGGCGCCGGCCCGGCGGGCGGCCTCGGCCGCCTCGTGGACGGGCCGGAGCGGCGCGGCGGGCCGGCCGAGCGCGGGCAGGACGGCCGCGGGCAGGTGGCGGGCGAGCGGGGCGAGGGGATCGTCGTCGGCCAGGGGCAGGGCCGCCAGGCGGTCCAGGACGGCGGCCACCGGTTCCTCCCCGACGTACCAGGCGGCGTGGAAGGCCTGGAACAGCATCCGGGCGGCGTACCTCGGGTCGATGTCGGCGCCGGCGGCGTCGAGCAGCAGCCGGTGGGCGGTCGGGTACGCGCCGCGCCAGAAGTGCGCGGCGGCCCGGACCTGGTCGAGCAGGGCCTGCGCCAGGATGTCGCCGGTCCGGGCCGAGGCCTCCTCGGCGAGCGCCTCGGCCCGCTCCAACTCGCCTTCCTCGATGGCCGATTCGGCGGCGAGGACGAGCCGGCGGGTGGCACCGTCGCGGTCCGGGGTGAGCCGGGCGGCGCGCTCGTACGCGGCGGCTCCGCCACGGCCGCCGCGGCGTTCGGCGCGGACGGCGGCGCGTTCCAGCGCGTCGGCGAGGCCGGAGTCGGGGCCGGTGGCGGCCAGGGCGAGGTGCCAGGTGCGGCGGTCGCCGTCCGGCAGTGCCTCGGCGATGGCCCGGTGCACCGTCAGCTTCTGGTGGTGGGGCGCTCGTTGGAGGATCGCAGAGCGCAGCAGCGGGTGCCGGAAGGCGATCCGGCGATCGGGCGCGACCGCCACCAGGCCGGATTCCTCGGCGGGCGCGAGGTGTTCGGCGGCGACCCCGAGGGCGGCCGCGGCGGGCAGGATGACGTCGAGTGTCCCGCTCTCCTCGGCGGCGGCGACCAGGAGCAGCGTCTGGGTGGCCGCGGGCAGGCCGGTGACCTGGCCGTGGAAGGCGATCAGCAGCCGGCTGGTGAGCGGCAGCCCGCCGGCGGCGTTCGGCCGCGGCCCGGCGGCCACCGGGAGTTCGGTGAGCGCCAGCGGGTTGCCGGCCGCCTCCGCGAGCAACCGGTCGCGGACGGCGGCGGGCAGGTCCGGGCCGACCCGCCGGGCCAGCAGCCGGGTGGCGTCGGCCTCGCCCAGGCCGGTCACCTCCCGTTCGGGCAGTCCGAACCGGCGCTCGGCCGAGCCGCCCGCGCCGCCTTCGGTACGGGCGGCGAGCAGCAGGGCCACCCCCTCGGCCTGGAACCGCCGGGCGGCCAGCAGCAGGGCGTCCAGCGAGGCCCGGTCCAGCCAGTGCACGTCGTCCAGAACGCACAACAACGGCTGATCGGCGGCGAGTTCGGAGAGCAGTCCGAGCGTGGCGAGCCCGACCAGCAGCCGGTCGGCGGGCCGCTCGGGGAAGTCGCCGTCCTCCGCCAGCCCGAACGCCGCCTCCAGCGCCCGCCGTTGCGGCCCGGGCAGGGCGTCCAGCCGGTCCAGGCCGGGCGCGAGCAGCAGGCTCAGCCCCGCGTACGGCAGTTCCGCCTCGTACTCGACGCCGGCCGCCCGGATCACCCGGAACGCCCCACCCGCCCGGACGACGGCATCGTCCAGCAGCGCGCTCTTGCCGATGCCGGCCTCGCCCCGGAGCAGCAGCGCCCCGCTGCGGCCGGCCCGCGCTCCGTCCAACAGCCCGTCCACAGCGGCCTGTTCGTCTTCCCTCCCGTACAGCATGCCCCGACCCTACCGATCCGCCCCGCGCTCCGGACGGAGGCCGCGGCGCCGAGCCTCGACTCTCCCCCGCCGAGCCTCGACGCTCCCCGGTACGGGGGTACGTACCCCCGTACCGATACGTGACGGATTCGCCGCCGACCGCCCGTCCCTACCGTGGTGAGCACCGGGAACGGCCCGGACAACCACCCAGCGGAACACCGGAGATGACGATGACCGAGATCACCACCGCCGCCCTCCAGCAGCTCGCGGAGCGCTACCTCGCGGTGTGGAACGAGACCGACCCGGAGGCCCGCCGCAAGCTGATCGACGAGGCGTGGGCCGAGGACGGCCGCTACACCGACCCGCTGGCCGCCGTGGCCGGCCGGGACGCGATCGACGCGCTGATCGGCGCCGCCCAGGCCCAGTTCCCGGGGCTGGAGTTCACCCTCGGCCCGGTGGACGCCCACCACGACATCGCCCGCTTCACCTGGAACCTCGGCCCGGCCGGGGCGGAGCCGGTGGTGATCGGCTTCGACGTGCTGACGGCCACCCCGGACGGCCGGATCGGCGCGGTGCACGGCTTCCTCGACCGCGTGCCGGGCGTCTGAGGGGCGCGGACCGCGAACCGTGTGCCGGGCGCCTGAGGAGCGCGGCGCCGGGTGTCCGGGGACCGGGAGCCGGGCGTCCGGGGGCGGGGACCAGGATGTCCGGGGACCGGGAGCCGGGTGTCCGGGGACCGGAGCCCAGGCACCCGGCCGGGCGTTCGTGGACGCCCCGGACCCCGCCCCCGGCACCCCGTCGGGCGAGCCGAGCCCCACCCGCCCGTTCCCTTCCCTCCCCCCGATCGGGTTGGATGGTCGGATGAGTGAGGAGAAGAGCGCCGTACCGGCGTGGGAGCAGCGGTTCCGGGCAGCACGCGTTTCCCTGCCCGACTGGGCCGAGGACGCCCCCGACCGGGCGCTGTACGTGTCCAACGCGACCGGCACCTACGAGGTCTACGCCTGGGACCGCGCCACCGGCGTCCACCGCCAGGTCACCGACCGCCCGAACGGCACCACCGACGCCGAGCTGTCCCCCGACGGCGACTGGGTCTGGTGGTTCGACGACCACGACGGCGACGAGTTCGGCGTCTGGCGCCGCCAGCCGTTCGCCGGCGGCCCGGACGAGGAGGCCGTGCCCGGCCTCGCCCCCTCCTACTCGGCCGGCCTGGCCCTCGGCCGCGACGGCACCGTGGTCGTCGGCCGCTCCACCGACGAGGACGGCACCACCCTGCACCTGCGCCGCCCCGGCGGCGCAGAGCCGATCGAGATCTACCGGCACGAGGAGTACGGCGGCGTCGGCGACCTCAGCCACGACGGCACGCTGCTCGCCATCGACCACACCGAGCACGGCGACGCGATGCACTCCGCGATCCGGGTCGTCCGCCTCACCGGGACCGACGGCGTCGAGACCGTCGCCGAGCTGGACGAGGTGACCGGCCGCGACGAGCCGCGCGGCCTCGCCTGCATGGGTTTCGCCCCGGTCGAGGGCGACACCCGCCTGCTGGTCGCCCACCAGCGCACCGGCCGCTGGGAGCCGATGATCTGGGACGTCGCCACCGGAGTCGAGACCGCCCTCCCGCTGCGCGACGAGCAGGGCCGCGAGCTGCCCGGCGACGTCTCCGCCCAGTGGCGCCCGGGCGCCGGGGACCTGCTGGTGGAGCACGAGTACGAGGCGCGCAGCGAGCTGTTCTCGTACACGCTCGCCGACGGCCGGCTGACCAGGCTGGACACCCCGCGCGGCACCGTCGGCGACGCCACCTCCCGTCCGGACGGCACCGTCGAGTACCTGTGGTCCTCGGCCGCCGAGCCCTCCGCCGTCCGCTCCACCGCCGGGACGGTGGTGCTGCGGGCGCCCGGCCCGGTGCCGCCCCGTTCGGTGCCGGTCGAGGACGTCTGGGTGGACGGCCCCGGCGGCCGGGTGCACGCGCTGGTGCAGCGCCCGACGACGCCCGCCCCGGGCCCGTACCCGACGGTGTTCGAGATCCACGGCGGACCGACCTACCACGACAGCGACGCCTTCGCCGCCGGGCCGGCCGCCTGGCTGGACCACGGCTTCGCGGTGGTCCGGGTCAACTACCGCGGCTCGACCGGCTACGGCCAGGCCTGGACGGACGCGCTGCACGAGCGGGTCGGCCTGATCGAGCTGGAGGACATCGCGGCGGTCCGCGAGTGGGCGGTCACCAGCGGCCTCGCCGACCCGGCGCGGCTGGTGCTCACCGGCGGCAGCTGGGGCGGCTACCTGACGCTGCTCGGCATCGGCGTCCAGCCCGGGAGCTGGGCCCTCGGCGTCGCCGTCGTCCCGGTCGCGGACTACCACACCGCCTACGCCGACGAGATGGAGGCGCTCAAGTCGCTGGACCGCACGCTGTTCGGCGGCACCCCGGAGGAGGTCCCGGAGCGCTTCACCGCCTCCTCGCCGCTGACCTACGTCGAGCAGGTCCGGGTGCCGGTGTACATCAGCGCCGGCGTCAACGACCCCCGCTGCCCGATCCGGCAGATCGAGAACTACGTCGGGCGGCTGGAGGAGCTCGGCAAGCCCCACGAGGTGTACCGGTACGACGCCGGGCACGGCTCGCTGGTGGTGGAGGAGCGGATCAAGCAGCTCCGGCTGGAGATCGACTTCGTCCGACGGCACCTGCCCGCGGCGTCGGCGGAGGCCGGCGCGAGCGGTGCCGGGGGCGCCGAGTGAGACGTCTGCTGACGCTCGCGGGGGTGGCGGTGGCCGGGGCCCTGGTGCTCACCGGCTGCTCGGGATCGCAGCAGAACGAAGCGGCCTGCCCGCCCCCGGCGGGCCCGCCGGCGCCGAACCCCTCGGCCGCGGTGCCCACCGGCTCCGCGGTTCCGGCCGTACCCGCCGCTTCCGCCACGCCCACGGCTCCCGCCGCCGGTGCCACCCCGCCCGTCGCCCAGCCCGACGCCCCGCCCGTCGCCCCGCTCGCCACCGCGACCAAGGCGAGCGCGGTGGGCACCGGTACGACCGTCCGACTCGCGGTGTACGAGCCGACCGGCCCGGACGGCACCGTGGTCAGCGCTGCGGTCAGCGCCGCGGACGGCACCCCGGACGGGGCCTCGGACGGGGCCGTGGAGCTCGCCAAGGGCTCGAAGGGCTCCAGCGGTTCCTCGGGTTCGAAGGGTTCCAAGGGCTCCAAAACCGGTCGCAGCGTGCACCACCACATCGACCACTACGACTCCGACGGCACCTCCGGCTCCGGTGGCAACGGCAAGGGCCACTGCCACAGCGACCCGACGCCGCCGCCCACCGGCTCGGCCTCCCCGACCCAGCCACCGTTCCCGGCACCGACGCCGACGCCGACCCTGCCGCCGGCCAAGCCCACTCCGGCACCCGCCCTGCCGACCCCGCCGAAGCGCTGAGGAAGGCCGGGAAGCCGTCGGTCAGTCCAGGACCGGGTCCAGCCCGAGGGCCCGGTCCTGCTCCGCCTCCGCCTCGCGGCGTACCAGGCGGAACCACATGAAGACCACGAAGCCGCCGAAGACGAACCACTCCAGGGTGTAGCCCAGGTTCTGGAACGCCCGCAGGGTGAGCCCGTCCCCGCCCTGCGGCTGCACGGTCGGTACGGGGGTCAGCCCGGCGGGCGCCTCGTCGGTGGCCACCCAGCCGTCGTACCAGCCGTCGTACTCCAGCACGTTCAGCAGCGACGCCCGGTTGATCATGCCCAGCTGCCCGGCGGGCAGGCCGCCCGCGACCGCGCCGTTGCTGCCCGCGCCCTCGTTGGCCTGGAGGCGCCCGGTCACCGTCACCTGCCCGCCCGGCGGGGCCCCGACGGAGCCCGCGCCCGGCCCTCCGGGCGCCCAGCCGCGCACCACGGCGACGGCGTGCCCGTCGGCGGTGCGCAGCGGGGTGAGCACGTAGTAGCCCTGCCTGCCGTCCAGCACGCGGTTGGGGACGAGCAGCTGGTGCTCGGTGTCGTAGCTGCCGGTCACCGCCACGGTCTTGCCGACGGTCTCCGTGTTGACCTGCGGGGTCGCCTGATTGAGCAGGGCGTCGATCGGCCGGGCGTCACCCGCGTCGGTGACGGACTGCTTGGTCTCCTGGTGCGTGGACACCCGGTCCTCGAACCGGCCGAGCTGCCAGGAGCCCAGCCACAGGCACACCGCCACGGCCGCCACGGCCAGGGCGGTGCCGCCGAGCCAGCGGGGAGTCAGGAGGAACCGGTACACACCCCCACGGTAACCACTCCTCACACCCGTCCGGCCCCCGGGCCCCGGGCCGCGACCTCGGGGACGGTCGACCCGGGGCGGTCACCCCGGGGTCACCGTCCCAGGTCATCGCCCCGAGGTCATCGCCCCGAGGTCATCACCCCGGGTCGTCACCCCGAGACGGTCACCCCGCTGTCGGCGAGCCCGACGGCTGCGGCGCCGGCCCGTCCAGGCCCTGGACGCCGCCGCGGTAGACGGTGCCGCTGCACGGCACCGGCACCGTCGCCGTGGCGACCGCCGGGCTGCCCGGGGCGGGGGTGTGGGCGAGGGTGGCGGCCGGCGGCACGGTGGGCTGGTTGCCGCTCGGGGAGGCGGTCGGGCTGGGGTCCGTGCTGGGGCCCGCCGACGGGGACGAGGAGGCCTGCGGGTTGGAGCTGGGCCCGCCGCTGGCGCCGGAGTCCGGGGCGCCGGACTCGGTGGTGGGCACGTCCGAGCGCAGGCGCGCCCGGTTGACGCCGTTGGACGGGCTGGTCACGGTGCCGGAGCCGGTGCAGGCCTGGTCGGGGACCCAGGCGAACGGCACCCGGTACCCGGCCCGCGGCGCGAGCACCGGCGGCTCCGCGTCCATCGCGGGCAGTCCGACGGCCGGGTCGCCCGGGACGTGGTCGGCGGTGCGGACCCGGCCGCGGTCACCGCCGCTGACGGCGGTGACCTCCACCGAGCCGGGACCGCCGAGCCGGCAGCTGCGTCCGGAGACGTTGTAGACCGTGAACGAGCCGTAGATCCGCCCGGCGCCGTCGGCCGCGCCGACCTGCGCGGCGCCCTCCCCGAGGTCCGTCCGGCCGCACAGCGGGACGATGCCGCCGGCGCTGGAACTCCCGGTGGGCGCGACGCCGCCGTCGGTGCGCGTCGCCGAACCGCCGGGGACGTGCGAGGCGGAGGCGGTACCCGGCGGTGTGGCCCCGCCGCTGCCGCTCGGACCGGTGTGCGAGGCCGTACCGGCGCCGTCGGTGCCGGCGGAGCCGGTGGGCGAGGAGGCGGCCGGGCTCTTGGCGTCGGCCGAGCCGGGGCCGCCGGAGAGCCCGAGGTGCTCCCCCTCGCGCAGGACGGGCAGGCCGATCGCGACGACGAAGGCGAGTGCGGCCGCGCCGGTCCAGGCGCCCCGCCGCACGGCCCGCCGGCGGGGCACCGCCCGCCGGATCCGCGGCAGTCCGCCCACCGAGGGCTGGATCCCGGAGACGGCGCCGTGCATCAGCTCCCGCAGCGCCCGTTCCTCGGCGGACAGCGCCACGAGGTCCGACGGGTCCGGGCTCTCCGGAATCCCCGAGGGCTCCGGTGCCCGGCCGCCGGCGGTGCCCGCCCCGTCCGCCGGCCCGTCCGCCGGCCCCCGCCGACCGCCGTCAGCCTCAGCCATGTCCGGCCTCCATCTGGATGCGGAGGGCGGCGAGTCCGCGCGATCCGTAGGCCTTCACCGAGCCGAGCGAGATGCCCAGGGTTTCGGCGACCTGCGCCTCCGTCATGTCCACGAAGTAACGCAGCACCAGAACCTCCCGCTGACGGCGTTGCAGACCACGAAGAGCGGCCTTCAACTGGTCGCGCTCCAAGGCATCGTAGGCACCTTCTTCTGCACTGGCCATGTCAGGCATGGGCTTCGGCAGCAGTCGCAGTCCGAGGATGCGGCGGCGCAGCGTGGAGCGGGACAGGTTGACGACCGTCTGCCGCAGGTACGCCAGGGTCTTCTCGGGCTCGCGCACCCGGCGCCGGGCCGCGTGCACCCGGATGAACGCCTCCTGGACGACGTCCTCGCAGGTGGAGAGGTCGTCCAGGAGCAGCGCGGCAAGCCGCAGCAGCGAGCGGTAGTGCGCCTGGTAGGTCTCGGTGAGCAGGTCCTCGCTGGTACCCGCGTCGGTACCGGCGCCGGAGTCCGCCGCACCGGGTGCGGCCGCCGTCATCAGGTCTTCTTCCGGCCTACTCACGGGCCACGGGGCGCGCGACGGGAAGGCCATCGCGGCTCTCGCCGGGATGCCCGTCATTGCCCCCACCATCACGTTCGCCACGCACGTTGGACACTCGATCCCCTGTCATGGTTGCCCGGCCCGGGGCCCATTCTTCCGCATCGGTGGAAGAGGCCTCCAGGGGATTGCCCCGGGATTCCGGACAGATTGTGTCGAGGAGCGAACACAGGTATGGACACGGGGTCGCCCCCGGCTACTCCCCCGTCAGCTCCCCGGCCACCAGCTCCGCGAGCTGCACCAGATTGAGCGCCGCCCCCTTGCGCAGGTTGTCCCCGCACAGGAAGAGGTCCAGCGCCTCCGGCTCGTCCAGCGCCCGCCGGACCCGTCCGACCCAGACCGGGTCCGTCCCGACCACGTCGTTCGGCGTCGGGAACTCGCCCGCCGACGGGTCGTCGTAGAGGACCACGCCGGGCGCGTCCCGCAGGATCTCCTGGGCGTGCTCCCGGGTGACCTCGCGCTCGAACCGCGCGTGCACGGCCAGCGCGTGGGTGCGGACGACCGGGATGTGGACGCAGGTCGCCGAGACCTTCAGCGCGGGCAGGCCGAGGACCTTGCGGGACTCGTCGCGGATGCCCATCTCCTCGGCGGACCAGCCGCCCTCGCGCAGCCCGCCGGTCCAGGGCACCGCGTTGAGCGCGAGCGGGGCGGCGAACGGCCCCTGATCGGCGATCAGCGCGCGCAGGTCTCCGGTCTGCCGGCCGACCGGGGCACCCGCCACCAGTCCGGTCTGCGCGCGCAGCGCCGCCTCGCCGGCCCGGCCCTCGCCGCCGGCGGCCTGGTAGGAGGCGACCACGAGCTGGGCCAGCCCGTACTCGGCGTGCAGCGCGCCGACCGCCGCGACCATCGCGAGGGTGGTGCCGGCCGGGCCGGCGACGATGCCGCGCGGGCGGATCCGCAGCGCGGCCGCGTTGACCTCCGGGACGACCAGCGGCACGTCGTCGGCGGTGCGGAAGGCGGCCGAGCCGTCGATCACCACGACGCCCTTGGCCACCGCGATCGGCGCCCACTGGGCGGAGACCCGGGCGGGGACGGCGAACACCGCGACGTCGATCCCCGCGAAGGCCTCCTCGGACAGCGGGACGACGTCGACCGCCTCCCCGCGCACCACCGCGCTACGGCCGGCCGGGCGGGGGGAGGCGACGAGCCGGATCTCGCCCCAGACGTCCTGGCGGAGGGAGAGCAGCCCGAGCAGCACCTCGCCGACCGCGCCGGTGGCGCCGACGACGGCGAGGTTCGGACGCCGGGTCATCGCCCGGCGTCCCGGCCCGGTGCCCGGGTCATCGCCCGGAGCCCCCGTTCCGCCCCCGGGTCATCGCCCGGTGCCGCCGTAGACGACGGCCTCGTCGCTCTCGCTGTCCAGGCCGAAGGCGCTGTGCACGGCGCGGACCGCCTCCGGCACGTCGTCGGCGCGGGTGACCACCGAGATGCGGATCTCCGAGGTGGAGATCAGCTCGATGTTGACGCCCGCGGCGGACAGCGCCTCGAAGAAGGTCGCCGTGACGCCCGGGTTGGAGCGCATGCCGGCGCCGACCAGCGAGATCTTGCCGATCGCGTCGTCGTAGCGCAGCGACTCGTAGCCGATGCCCTCCTTGACCCGGCCGAGCGCGTCGATGGCCTTCTGGCCCTCGGTCTTCGGCAGGGTGAAGGAGATGTCGGTCAGGCCGGTCGACGCGGCGGAGACGTTCTGCACCACCATGTCGATGTTGACCTCGGCGTCGGCGATGGCACGGAAGATGCGCGCCGCCTCGCCCGGCTTGTCGGGCACGCCGACGACCGTGACCTTGGCCTCGGAGGTGTCGTGGGCGACTCCGGAGATGATGGCCTGCTCCATCTCGCCCCCTTCGGGCTTGTTCGGGTTGTCGTTGCTGACGATCGTCCCGGGAAGACCCGAGAAGGACGAGCGTACGTGAATCGGGATGTTGTAGCGCCGGGCGTACTCCACACAGCGGTCGAGCAGCACCTTGGAGCCGGACGAGGCCAGCTCCAGCATGTCCTCGTAGGCGATCCAGTCGATCTTGCGCGCCTTCTTCACCACGCGCGGGTCGGCGGTGAACACGCCGTCCACGTCGGTGTAGATCTCGCAGACCTCGGCGTCGAGGGCGGCGGCGAGCGCGACGGCGGTGGTGTCCGAGCCGCCCCGGCCCAGCGTGGTGATGTCCTTGCTGGTCTGGGAGACGCCCTGGAAGCCGGCCACGATCGCGATGTTGCCCTGGTCCAGGGCGGTGCGGATGCGACCGGGCGTCACGTCGATGATGCGCGCCTTGTTGTGCACGGAGTCGGTGATGACCCCGGCCTGGCTGCCCGTGAAGGACTGCGCCTCGTGCCCCAGGGATTTGATCGCCATGGCCAGCAGAGCCATGGAGATGCGCTCTCCAGCGGTCAGCAGCATGTCGAACTCACGGCCGGCAGGCAGCGGTGACACCTGCTCCGCGAGTTCGATGAGCTCGTCCGTCGTGTCGCCCATCGCGGACACCACGACGACGACCTCATGGCCGGCCTTCTTGGCGTCAACGATTCGGCGGGCCACGCGCTTGATGCCTTCGGCATCCGCAACGGATGAGCCGCCGTACTTCTGCACGACAAGGCCCACGTGCGCTCCTCGACTCGAAGTCTTTTCCGGGGGCCGAGGCCCCCGTACCCCCCGGGGGAGAGGGGGGTGCGGTCGTCGTCAGTCTACCGAGCAGGGGTGCTCTGACCGGCGCTTTCCATATGGTGAGACGGTAGTTTCAGCACGTGGGCGGCGGTGCGGGCGCCTCCACCGGCAGGTCTGCGGGCGATTCGGCACGGCTCCGGAGAATCGGCGGATCACGGGGCGGTGATCCGGCCGGATTTCTTTTCCGGCCGACCCGCTGAGGCATTCGTCACAATGCGCGGGCGCATTCGCGGAATGCCGGCCGCCGTTCGGCCAGTGCCGCCCGGCGCCGCCGCTCGTCGCTGCTCGTCGCCGCTGATCGCGCCCTACCGACCGAGGCCGAGTTCGGCCGCCATCAGGTCGCCCGCCTGCTGCTCCAGCTGCTCGTCGGTGAGCCCGTCGTCGTCGGTGTCCGCGCCGTCCGGCACCGCGCCGATCGGACTGTCCAGCCGGACGTGGGCGATCAGCGACTGCAGCGCCCGCAGCACCGCCGTGCAGGTCGTGCCCCAGTTGGAGAGGTACGAGAACTGCCACCACCACAGCGCCTCGCTGACCCGGCCCTCGCGGTAGTGGGTCAGGCCGTGCTGGAGCTCGCTGACCACTCCGGCCAGGTCGTCCGAGATCCGGAAGGCGTTGGGCTTCTCCGGCGGACCGTACGGGTCGAAGACCTCGTGGTAGACGTCGATCGGCGCGAGCAGCTCGGCGAGGCGCTCGCGCAGTTGCTCGCCGTCCGGCTCCGGGCCCGCGTCGGGCTCGAAGCGGTCCTCCGGGACGACGTCCTCGATCGCGCCCAGCCGACCACCGGCCAGCAGCAGCTGCGAGACCTCCAGGAGCAGCAGCGAGACCGCGCTGCCCGGCTCGTCCCCCTTGGCGACCTCGGTGACGGCGAGCACGAAGCTCTCCACCGAGTCGGCGATCTGCACGGCGAAGTCGTCCGGCTCCGAACCGTGGCCGTGGGTGTGCGGGGCGTGGGCCCCCTGTTCCCCGTGGGACTGCTGGTGGGGGGTGTGGGGCTGCTGGTTGATCGTCCGGTCAGACATCGAGCAGTCGTCTCCCTTCGAAGGCGCGGCCGAGGGTGACTTCGTCCGCGTACTCCAGATCCCCGCCGACGGGCAGGCCGCTCGCCAGACGGGTCACCTTCAGGCCCATCGGCTTGCAGAGCCGGGCCAGGTAGGTGGCGGTCGCCTCCCCCTCCAGGTTGGGGTCGGTGGCCAGGATCAGCTCGGTGACCGTGCCGTCCGCGAGGCGCGACAGCAGCTCGCGGATGCGCAGGTCGTCCGGGCCGACGCCCTCGATGGGGCTGATCGCGCCGCCCAGCACGTGGTAGCGGCCGCGGAACTCACGGGTGCGCTCGATGGCGACGACGTCCTTGGACTCCTCGACCACGCAGATGACGGCGAGGTCGCGGCGCGGGTCCAGGCAGACCCGGCACTGCTCGGCCTCGGCGACGTTGCCGCAGACCACGCAGAAGCGGACCTTGTCCTTGACCTCCAGCAGCGCGTGGGCCAGCCGGCGCACGTCGGTCGGGTCGGCCTGCAGCACGTGGAAGGCGATCCGCTGCGCGCTCTTGGGCCCGACGCCGGGCAGCCTGCCCAGTTCGTCGATCAGGTCCTGAACCACGCCCTCGTACAACGTCGCGCCTTCCCTCGGGTGGCCGGTGGTGCTCCGGTGCCATCATCCAACGAATCGGGCGTCGGACACAGCGCCCGACGCCCGACTCCCACATAAATCACATGGGTCCATCGTCTGAACTTCAGACTCTCTGGCCCCAAGAATCCGACGTCAGAACATCAGAACATCGGAACGGCAAAACATCAGAACGGCAGACCGGGGATGCCGCCGCCCAGGCCCTGGGTCAGCGGGCCCATGCGCTCGGCCTGCATCTTCTGCGCGGCCTGGTTGGCGTCCCGGACGGCCGCCAGGACCAGGTCGGCCAGGGTCTCGGTGTCCTCCGGGTCCACCGCCGCCGGGGCGATGGTCAGCGCCACCAGCTCGCCGGAGCCGGTCACCGTCGCCTCGACCAGGCCGCCGCCCGCCGTACCGTTCACCTTCGTCTCGGCCAGCTCCTGCTGGGCCTTCGCGAGATCCTGCTGCATCTTCTGCGCCTGCTTCAGCAGCTGCTGCATGTTGGGCTGGCCACCACCGGGGAACACGGCTGTCTCCTTGCTGTCACGGCTGTCTTGCGATGCTTCGTCCGTCACCGCCGAGCCTACGTGCTGCCTGCCGGACGGAGCCCCGGATCAGGGCCCGGATCAGGGCCCGGATCAGGGACGGCTCGGGGACGGCTCGGGGGCCGCCGCTCCGATCAGGCGCCCTGGTGGTGGATCTCCTCCAGCACCGTCGCCCCCAGCTCGCGGATGATCAGCTCCTGGCCGGAGAACACGTCCTCCTTGAGGTCCGGGTCGTCCGCCTCCGGGACGTCGTCCTCCGGAGCCACCGACCGCACCGGCGGGACCGGCGCGGCCGCCACCGGCGGCGGGGCCTGCACCGGCGCGGACCGCGCGGGCGGAGCCTGGACGGGCGCCGGCGCGACCTGCACCGGCGTGGCCTGCACGGGCGCCGGAGCGGGCGCGGGCATCGACGGCGCGGCGGCCGCCGGACGCGCCGGGGCTCCCCAGCCGCCGCCACCCTGGGCACCGCCGGACGGCACACCGCCGGACGGGCCTCCGACACCGCCGGACGGGTCGATGATGCACTCGACCCGCCAGTCCACGCCCAGCGCGTCGCCCAGCGCCGAGCGCAGCACCTCGTCGCTGTTGCTGCCGACGAAGCTGTCCCGGGCGCCGGCGTTGATGAAGGACACCTGGAGCACGCTGCCGTCGAACCCGGCCACCTGGCCGTTCTGGCTGAGCAGGATCCAGGTGAAGCGACGGCGGTTCTTCACCGCCTCCAGGATCTGCGGCCACAGCTGCCGGACCTGCGCGGCACCCTGCTGCGCGGCCGCCGACGGCTGCCCGCCGGGGGCCGCCGCCGGGGCGGGAGCGGACACGGGGGCAGCCGGAGCCTGGGCGGGGGCCGGAGCGGCCTGCGGCGGCGCGGCGGGCGCGGGCGCGGACGTCGCGGGGGCGCCACCGGCGGGCGGGAAGCTGCGCGGGATCGGCCAGGCACCCGGCGCCGGCCCGGCGGGCGCGGCAGCGGCAGCGGGCGGCGGGGCCTGCACGGGCTGCGCGGGCATGGCCTGCACCGGCGGTGCGACGGGTGCGGGGGCGGGTGTGGATGCCACCGGCGCCTCCGCCATCGGGGCCGGAGCCGGGGCCGGGGCCGGGGCCGCCATCGGGGCCGCCAGCGGCGCGGCGAACCCGCCCGCCGTCGCCCGCCGCTCCAGCTTGTCCAGCCGCGCCTGCAACGACAGCTCGTCGCTGTACGCGCCCGGCAGCATCACCCGGGCGCAGATCAGCTCCAGCTGGAGCCGGGGCGCCGAATTGCCGCGCATCTCCGTCAGCCCGGTGTTGACGATGTCGGCGGCCCGGCTCAGCTCGGCCGCGCCGAACGCGTCCGCCTGCGCCTGCATCACCGCGACCCGGTCGGCCGGGGCGTCGATCAGCCCCTTCTCCCCCGCGTCCGGCACCGTGGCCAGGATCACCAGGTCACGCAGCCGCTCCAGCAGGTCGGTGACGAAGCGGCGCGGGTCGTGCCCGCCCTCGACCACCCGGTCGATCACCTGGAACACCGTCGCCCCGTCGTGCGCGGCGAAGGCGTCCACCACCTCGTCCAGCAACGCGGAGTCGGTGTACCCGAGCAGCGCCGTGGCCATCTGGTACGTGACGCCGCCCTCGCCGGCCCCGGCCAGCAACTGGTCCATGACCGACATCGAGTCACGCACCGACCCGGCACCCGCCCGGACCACCAGCGGGAACACGGAGTCCTCGACCTGGATGCCCTCCCGGCCGCACACCTCCGTCAGGTAGTCGCGCAGCGTGCCGGGCGGGACCAGCCGGAACGGGTAGTGGTGCGTCCGGGACCGGATCGTCCCGATCACCTTCTCCGGCTCGGTGGTCGCGAAGATGAACTTCAGGTGCTCCGGCGGCTCCTCGACCACCTTGAGCAGCGCGTTGAAGCCGGCCGAGGTCACCATGTGCGCCTCGTCCAGGATGAAGATCTTGTACCGGCTGTGCACCGGCGCGAAGAACGCCCGCTCGCGCAGCTCGCGCGCGTCGTCCACACCACCGTGCGAGGCGGCGTCGATCTCGATCACGTCGATCGACCCGGGCCCACCGGTCGCCAGGTCCCGGCAGGACTGGCACTCTCCGCAGGGCGTCGGCGTCGGCCCCTGCTCACAGTTGAGGCAACGGGCCAGGATGCGCGCGCTCGTCGTCTTGCCACAGCCACGCGGCCCGCTGAACAGGTAGGCGTGGTTGACCCTGTTGTTGCGCAGGGCCTGCTGGAGCGGAGCGGTCACGTGCTCCTGCCCGATGACCTCCGCGAAGGTCTCGGGGCGGTAGCGGCGGTACAGGGCTAGGGACACACCACCGACGATATCGGGACGGACCGACAAACGCGTCGCCCCTCACTCCCCGGCGCCTCCCGGGAACGCGAAGACCCCCCGTGCACCCGCCAGAGCCCTCCTACCCTTGCTGCCTTCCGGCCCTGGGGGGGTTCAGAGAGATGACGCCACACGAGGGGCTGACCCCCACACTACCGGATTCCCGCCCCGACGATCCACAGGCCACCCCCACCCTCCCGCCTGCGAGACAGGTGGTCGCGACCACCCCGAAACATGTACTAAGCTCTCCCACGGAGGATTCGCCTAGAGGCCTAGGGCGCACGCTTGGAAAGCGTGTTGGGGGCAACCCCTCACGAGTTCGAATCTCGTATCCTCCGCCGGCAGAAGGCCCGGACCGCTCAGCGGCCCGGGCCTTCGTCGTTTCCGGTGTCCGGCTCAGCCGCTCACGGCGGCCGAGAGGACCGCGAGGCAGAGCAGCATGCAGCTGGCGAAGGCCGCGCCGGCCGTGATGACGGCGCTGTGCCGGTCCGCGCCGGCGCCCCGCTTCAGCATGAAGGCCAGCAAAGCGATGACCACGGAAGTGAGCGCGGAGACAAGCAGCCACGGGACTCGCGTGACGACGGGCAGGCTACTCATTTTCGGCTTCCTCTGCTGTGGTGTGGTCGATAGCAGGGATGAGGCCCGCATCGGACTGGTGAGTGGTCGGCAGTGCCGCGGTGTCCACCAAGAGCGTTGAAAGCTCGCCCCTGGCGGCATCGGCTGCGGCAGCTGCCTGCTGGTGGGCTGCGATCTGATCGTCGAGCGCACGCAGAAGCTCTCCAACACGCTGCTGCTCCTCGTACGGCGGCAGCGATACCGGGAGCTGCCTCATCGCGCTGGTCTTGATCGAGTGGACGGTCGACATCGCCGCCCGGTCCTTGATCCATGCCTGGGCTCCCGGAAGCGAGAGGTATGCCAGGACGAAACGCGGGTCCACATCGGGTTCGAAGTCGTGCAGCCGGAGGAGGTTCCCGCTGTAAAGGCTGCCGGCCCCCTCCGCTCCCACCAGTGCCACGGGTCCGACCGTCCCGGTACGCGTGCAGAGGATGTCGCTCTCGCGCAACAGGAACCGTTGGAGCTGCTGCGCGTCGCGTGCCGAGATTCTGGTGTCCTCGCTGCCATGGATCCGCCGGTTTCGCAGGTGCTTGGGCAACACCACTCGAACAGTGCCGTCCTCGGAGTACATCCCGGGGTTCAGCAAGGAGGGCGACGGGCCTGGCTGCACCTTGCACAGATCCTGCAGGAGCACGTTCCGTCGGCCGCCCGCATCGGGTTCCGGGCTGCGGCCGGGCGCTGCCCGCTCCCAGAGCCGCCACGCCTCCGCGTCCAGGGATCCCGCCAGGTCCAGGGAATCGTCGAGCTTCCGACGGGCGGATTTCACCTGCTCGGGTGTCGCCGCCTCGTACGCGCCGAGGCTGACGTAGTCGACGGGGCTGAGCGAGTAGCCACGCTGCTCGATCTCCTCCACGGCGACGGATCGCCCGAGCGCGCGCGCTTCGTCGGGCACGGGGTTCCCGTCACGCAGCGATCGGTGGATCTGTCCCAGGAGCCGTACGTCGTCGGGGCTCAGCTCTCGGCGGGTCCGCGTGACCAGCTCACCCAACTCGCGGGCATTGATGAAGTGCACCTCGGTACGTTGCGACGGCGCTGACAGGAACCAGATGCAGGCCGACACCGCGGTACCGGTGAAGAGGTGTGAGGGAAGGGCGAGGATGCCGTCGACGACCCCGTCCTCGACCAGGGCTTGCCGGATCGCGCGCTCCCTCGGCTGGTCGGATACGGCAGCGTTGTCCGCCATGATCACCGCAGCTCGTCCGCCGGGTCCGAGAGTGGAGAGGATGTGCTGGATCCAGGCGAAGTTGGCGTTGGATGGAGGCGGGGACCCATATCGCCAACCTCCGGCCACGACCCGGCCCGATTCGGCGTTGAACGGCGGATTCGCCAGAACCAGGTCCACCCGTTCCTGCCGTCGCTCCGCCGGCTCGGGCCATGGTGCGATGTCATGGGTGCCCACCCGTGGCGTCACACCGTGGAGCATCAAGTTCATCGCGGTCAGGCGCAGCGTCGCCTCGTCCGGCTTTCCGGCCGTTACCCTCAACACCGAACCGTCACCACTGGCCGCCACCATGGCCGACAGCAGCTCACCGCCACGCGGATAGGGATCGTGGAGCCGGCCCGACACACCCGCCGGGGCAACCAGCTCCCTCAGCAGGGCCACCACCGTTCTGGGTGTGAAGGCGCTACGACTGTCCATGCGCACGACCTCGGCGTACGCGTCGAGCAGATCTCGGAAGGCATCCCGGTCGAGTCCAGCCACCGAGGTCATCAACTGCGGTACGTCAGCAGCGAGTAGGGGCTCAAGACCCTGCAGCGCAAACCGCATGGCCGGCGCCGCCCCACAGGTCTTCAGCAACCGATCGGTTCGCTCCCCCACCTCGCTGAGGAAGCCTTTGGGTGTCACCGCCGGGTGTGCGCCGACCCGATCCTCCAGGGCCACCCAGTCCTTGTGTGCTCCCCACCTCAGAAAGATCAGGCACATCGGCAAGGGAAGATAGGCCGTCAGCGACGGCGCGCCCCACGTTTCCACCATCTGGGGTTTCAGCAACTCTGCCAGGACTTGCCGGGACCGCGACCGCGACTGCTCGGCACTCGGTGAAGAGACGGCGAACCCAGCGGCCCGGTCGGCCGCGGGCACTCCCTCGTACTGCCCGGACAAGGCTCGGACCCTGTCGCCATAGGTGATCCCTACGTGCTCCCCCTCCCTCCGTGCCGACTTGGGCACAGACCGGGCGTCGAGCCATCGCACGATGTCAGCGAGCCGAAACAACCGCTTGTGGCCGACCCGCTGCTCCTGCGGAAAGTCCGGATGGCGGTTCTGCCAGTTCGTGACCGCAGGGGCCCCGACGCCGGCCAGCTCTGCGATCTTGGCCCGGGAGACGAGTCTCCTGTCACTACTCTTGTCACTCAACGCAGTCATTCTCCCCGCCATCGGTCGGCTGCCCTGTTGAAGCAAAGCTAGATGACTGGCCATCAGACCACCAACTGCGCACTGAAGTGCGCACAGGTCTCTACTGCCGCAACCTTCAGAGAAAGCACAGACCGCCACTCAAGAGAGTGGTCATGAGCTGCAGCTTTACTGACAAGCCGTGAATGCACCTCCGCAGTCGACCGACGCAAGGAGCAAACCGTGAACTTCACACTTTCAGGGAGGGCACACCATGAGAAGCCTTCGAGAGCCATCCGGAAGTCAGCATCCCCGAAAGCCGCGAGGAGTGTCGACACTCTCCGTGATTCCCCCTACAGAGCGGAGGCATCGACCCGGCCGCGTCCGCTCCCGTTCAATGCGGCCCCACGCAGGACGTCCAGCCAGCCCGATCGGCCACTCCGGGCTCCGGGCCCGGGGGCGCAGCCCTTCGATCGACTTCGGAACACATTCCGAAGTAGCGTCGAGTCCCCCTCTCACTGTGTCGTTCTCCGACCTCTCGAAGAACTCGAAGCGTGTCGCGGACACCGTCGAGCGGGCACAGCGCGTCCACGTCACCCGTCGTGACGGCGAGGACCCGTACCTGACCACCGAGCGTCACGACCGTCAGCGCGAGGAGGCCGCGGATGCCACCGCGCGCCTGTTCGCGGCTTTGATCACCAGTGACGAGGGTGCGCCCGGTCCTCCTCGCCTCCCCGAGGTCTTCCCGTGGGCTCGACACCTGTCGGCCGAGGAGGTGCGCGAGTTCGTCGTCGACCTCGTGGACGCCACCCGCGACGTGAGTGGAACTGGACGTCCACACCAACCTGCACCGCGTGATCGTCGAGTGACGGGCCACTGCCAGGATCCTGGCGGACCCCACACTGAGCGCCCAGCTCACCGAGCCACTTCCTGGTGATGACCACGGCGAGGTACTCGCCCTATGAGCCCCAGGCATGGAGACGACGTCCCGCCACCACCGGTCGGTGACGAGTGGCGGCTGCGGTTCGCCACCAACGAAGCCGCCAAGGGGTGGGGCCACCTCTGCATGGAGGCGCCGGGCACCCGACGCTGCTTCGAAGCCCTCCGCACCACCCCCTGTCCACGAGTGACCCGATCGACAGCACCGACTCCACGGCCGCCTGGCGACGCGCGTTCTCGGTAGGTGAGCACCACCTGGTCTCAGTTCTGGTCTCGTTCACCCCCGTCCAGCCAGATTCAGTTGCCCCTCAGTGGTTGACGACGCCGCAGGTCAGGACGGGTGTGAACCCCGGCGGACGGGGTTCGGGAGAATTGGAAAGCGTGTTGGGGGCAACCCCTCACGAGTTCGAATCTCGTATCCTCCGCCTTCGCCCGCCAGGGCAAACGAAGGCCCGGGCCGCTGAGCGGTCCGGGCCTTCGTCATGTTCGTGGTCTCAGTCCTGGTCCCAGTCGGTCCGACCGGTTCCCACCGAGGGAACATCGGGGGCTTCACGGGATCGGTGTGACGGCGAGCAGGCCGGTGGCGCGGGCCGCGGTGAGGACGCCGAGGATGTAGCCGTCCTCGTCTACGACCGGCCAGACCGCCAGGTGCTTGATCCGCATCGCGAACGCGGCCAAGGCCAGGCCCATGGTCGGCCAGGCGAACGGGCCGCGCTGGTGCGAGGTGGCACTGATCGCGGTCCGCTCGGTGTACCAGGAACTGGCCAGGAACGGGTGGAGTCCGGTGCGGGTGACCAGCCCCTCGCACCGGCCGTCGTGGTCGCGAACGAGCAGGTACTCGATGTCGGCGCCACGGAGTACGTCGTTGGCCTGGTCGACGGTGCTGTCGTCGGCTATCTGGTAGTCGCAGGGGTCCATGGCGTCGGCGACCGTGAGGCCGTAACCGGGCCGTACCGGCTGTGGGGAGTGAGTGGTCACGGTGTTCACCGTTCCCGTCTCCGGCTGCCCGCTGGGGACCGCCGGGCTGACCTTCACCCAGAACGAAGCCGGAACGGGGACCGGAATGCGGGATGCCCTGGATGTCCCCGAGGCTACTCCGATGGCGCACAGCCCGGAGGAGACCGCCGCGGAGTAGCGTGGGAGGCAGACAACCGAGGACATTCCGCACACCGGCATCAGCGTCGGCGTCGCCCTGGGTCATGATTGGTCCTTCGTGGACCGGACGGGCGGCTTCGCATGATGCCGATCCCCTTCCCCGCCTCCTCTTCCGGGCCGTGGGCGGTGCCCGACGCCCCGCTGCTGCCTCGTCTGGAACTGGAACCGACCATGTCGCGGGAGGGTGTCTTCGACGGCGCCTGGTGGCCCCGCTCGAACCACGTCCTCGCCGAGCTTCCGGACCTGATCACCGCGCTCGGCGCCCACTTCGGGCGCATCGTCCGAGTCGGCCTCGACACCTCGGCCTGGGATGGCGTGCCCCGGTCCGTGGCGGCGAACGGCCTGACGATCAGGATCAACTGGTTCACCGGCAGCGACGCGACGATCAGCGTCACCCGGGGCTTCCAGGACCACTTCCTGCTGCTGGTGGTACCGCCCGGCACCACCTCGGCGACGGCCGCCTCGGCGATGGCCGGAGCCTCGGCGACCGGGAACCACACCCCGGCGGCAGAACTCCTGCTCGGCTGAGCGGTCCGGCACCACCGCGTGCCGGACCACTCCGACCGAGGTCTCTCCGCCTTCGCCGTGTCGCGGCGGGTGCCCGGCACCGCAGCCGCCTCGGTCACGATCGGCTCCGAGAGCGCCGGGTCTCCCGCCGCTACGCCGCAGGGCGGCAGCCCGGTGGCGGCCCTCAGAATCCCGGCGGACGGCGGAACCCGCCGATCACCTCCGCGAGGCACCGCACGAACCGGACCGCGGTGCGGTCGTGCAGGTAGGGCGCGATCACCTGGACGCCGACGGGAAGCCCGTCGCGGGTCGCCCCGACAGGTGCCACCGCCGCGGGCAGGTGGTTGAGCGACGACGGCGCCACCCACGCGAGCATCTCGTGGTACGGCCGGTCGGCGCCGTCGACCCGCAGGGTCCGGACCGACCAGTCGGGGTCGGGCCGGTGGTCGTGGGGGAAGGCGGCCGTGGGGCTCACCGGGCAGATGAGCACGTCGACGTCGCGGAAGAACTCGGCCCAGCGGCGGCGGGAGTGCTGCCGGCGTTCGTCGAGGTCGTGCCAGTCACGGAAGCGGAGCGTCAGGTCCGACGCGAACCCGCCGGCGGCCCCTTCCGCCGCGGCGGCCGCCACGAGGCCGGCGTACGACTCGGCCGACTCGACCAGCCCGCTCTGTGCCATCAGCAGCGGCCGGTAGAGGGCCATCGTCTCTTCGAGCCCGACCGGTCCCCCGCCCTCGACCACGACCGCGCCCTCGGCCCGCACCGCCTCCAGCGCGGCCCGCATGATCGCGCTCAGCTCGCTGTCGACGGGGCAGAACGGGTCGTCGAGCCAGGCCGCGACCCGGAAGTCCCGCAGGGGGCCCGGTCTGGCGGGGGGCAGCTCCAGCCGCCATCCCGGGGCGCGGTCGTGGTCCGCTCCCGCGAGGACGTCGAGGCCCAGGTCGAGGTCGTCGGCGTGCCGGCCGAGCGGGCCGAGGACCGCCATGTCGAAATCCGCCAGCGTCCCGGGGGCGTGTCCCGAGACGCTCCCGTACCTCGGCACGATCCCGAAGGACGGGCGCAGCCCGTAGACACCGCAGAAGTGTGCGGGCACCCGTATCGAGCCCGCCGTGTCGCCGCCGAGTTCCAGGCCGGTCAGCCCTGCGGCGAGTGCCGCGGCGGACCCGCCGGACGAACCGCCGGGTCCGCGGGCCGGATCCCACGGATTGCTGGTGGTCCCGTAGACCTCGTTGTGGGTCTGCCAGTCCCGGGCGTCGGGCGGCATGTTGGTCTTGCCGAAGACGACCGCTCCCGCGTTCTTGAGCCGTGCGACCGACTCGGCGTCGCTCGTCGAGACGTGATGTCCCCAGCGGGCCGACCCTCCGGTGGTCCGCATGCCCGCGGCTTCGAGACTGTCCTTGATCGTCACGGGGACGCCGTGCAGGCGGCCGAGCGGCTCGCCGCGGGAGACAGCGCGGTCGGCCGCCAGCGCCGCGGCTCTCGCACCCTCCTCGTCCCGGGCGACGATGGCGTTCACCTTCGGATCGAGCCGCTCCACCCGGGCGAGGTAGTGGTCGAGCAACTCGGTGCTCGACACCTCCTTCGCCGCGACCGCGGCGGCGAGCTGACCCGCGGAGCGGAATGCCAGATCGGTCATGCAATCTCCAGGGAGGCCAGACCCGCGTCGGCCGCATCGCTGCGACCGGCGCACATCCCTGTTCAGGGCGGGTCTGAGCCGACCCTAACGGACGTGGGGAGCCATGTCGGGGTGTGGTTCTCCTCACGGCCGGCAGCGGTTTCGTCCGGCGCCGGCGGGCGGGCGAGAGGTCCGATTCGTTCAAGACCGGGCGTCCGGGTGCTGTCTAGCGTGGCGGGCATGGAGAGCACAGGTGCACCGCGGTTCGCGTTCGTCGGGTTGGTCGTTGCGGATGTGGCCGCTTCGGTCGGGTTCTACCGGCGGTTGGGGGTGGGGTTTCCCGAGGGGGTCGAGGGAGAGGGGCACGTGGAGGGCGAGCTGCCGGGCGGGCCGTTGCTGGTGCTCGACGCCGAGGAGACCATCCGGTCGTTCCACCCGGGGTGGCGGGCGCCGAGCGGTGGTGCGCGCAGTGCGCTGGCGTTCCGTTGCGGGAGTCCCGCGGAGGTGGACGTGCTGTACGGGGAGCTGACCGGGGCCGGGTACCACGGGGAGTTGGAGCCGTGGGACGCCTTCTGGGGGCAGCGGTACGCCGTGGTGCGCGATCCGGACGGCAACGGGGTGGATCTGCTCGCCCCGCTGTAGTGGAGGGCTACGGGCGCAGCAGGGCGGTCGCCGGCATGCCGGCCAGCTGCCGGACGTCGCGCGCCAGGTGCGCCTGGTCGGCGTAACCGGTCCGGGCCGCCGTGTCGGCCAGCGGGACGCCGGTGCGGGCGAGTGCCAGGGCGCGTTGCATGCGCAGGATCCGGGCGAGGGTCTTGGGGCCGTAACCGAAGGCGTCGAGCGAGCGGCGGTGGAGTTGACGCGCTCCGAGGCCGACCGTCGCGGCCGTCACGGCGACGGAGCGGCCGGCCCGGAGGGAGGCGGCCACGGCGCGGATCAGGGCGTCCTCGGGCGGTGCGTCGGCGGCCAGGCGCAGGGCCAGGGACTCCAGGGCGGCGGCCGGGTCGGGGGCCGCGTCGAGGCGTTCGGTGAGGCGCCGGACCTCGGCGGCGGGCCTCAGGTCGGCCAACTCGACGCGGCGGTCCAGCAGTTCGTGTGCGGGGACGCCGAGCAGCGCGGGGGCGGCACCGGGGCGGAAGCGTACGCCGGCCCACGGGCCGTGAAGTCCGGGTCCGGGGCGGAAGGCGCGGGTGTCCGGTCCGGCGACCAGCAGCCGGCCTTCCGTCCACAGCAGGTCCATGCAGCCGTCGGGCAGGACGGGCCCGGTCTCGGTGGCGCCGCCGCGCCGGAGGGCCGCCTTGGTCCACACGACCGCACCGGGCAGCCGGGACGCGCGCTCCAGGTACTCGGAGGACATGACGCGAGGCTACGCGTCGCGGGGCGGGGGCGTGCGCACGCCGATGGCCCCGAGCGCGCGAGGCGGGGTCGGGGCCGTCGGGGTCATCGGGGCCGTCTGCGTTCAGGCGGCCTGCCGCGGTCAGGCGGCCGGCTCGGGCTGCGGCGCCGTCGGGGCTCCGGCGGCCGGGCCCGCGGTCTTCCGGGCGTCGCGCATCAGGACCAGGGTGAGCGCCGCGGCCGCGACGACCGCGATGCCGCCCACCGTGAAGGTGGTGGAGGTGGCGGTGTTGAAGGCCTCACGGGCGGCCGCGACCAGGCCGCCGTCCCCGGTGGAACCGGCCGTCGCGAGCGCGCCGGTGATGTCGTTGCGGGCGGCGGCGGGGGCCGTGTCGGGCATCGCGCCGGTGTAGGTGCTGGAGAGCACGGTGCCGAGGATGGCCACGCCGAGCGCCGCGCCGGACTGCTGGATGGTGTCGTTGAGCGCGGAGCCGACGCCCGCGTGCTCGCTGGGGATGGCGCTCATCAGCGCGTTGGCGGCGGCCGGCATGCCGAGGCCGGAGCCGGCGCCGAGCACCAGCATGGCCAGGACGACCTTGGTGAAGCCGTCGCCGACCGAGAGGGTGGCCAGCAGCCCGAAGCCGCCCGCGATGACCAGCATGCCGATCGAGGTCAGCAGCCGTGCCGGGAGCTTCTTGCCGAGCGCCGCGCCCAGCGCGTTGAACGCCAGCGAGGCGACGGCCAGCGGCAGGAAGGCGAGGCCGGTGTCGGTGGGCGAGAACTCCAGGACGAACTGGAGGTGCTGGGTGAGGACCAGCATCAGCCCGCCGGTGGCGAAGGTCAGCAGGACGAGGGAGAAGCTGGCGCCGGTGAAGACCCGGTTGCGGAACAGCTTGAGCGGGACCATCGGCGAGTCGGTGCGGACCTGCCGGACGGCGAACCCGGCCAGCGCGGCGACGGCGAGGAGGAGCCCGCCGAGGGTGCTCGCGCTGGCGAAGCCGTCCCGGGGCAGCACGATGATCGACCAGACCAGCGCCGTCATGCCGACCATCGACAGCACCATGCCCGGCAGGTCGGGCCGACGCCACGGCCCCTTGGACTCCGGCATCAGCAGCACGGCCGCGACGATGGCCACCGCCGCGATCGGCACGTTGAGCAGGAAGACCGCGCCCCACCAGAAGTGCGCGATCAGCGCGCCGCCCAGCACCGGGCCCCCGACCAGGCCGACCATGGCCACCGCCGTCCAGGCGGCGATCGCCTTCGGGCGCTCCTCGTCGTCGAAGACGGTGATCAGGATGGAGAGCGTGCTCGGCATGACCAGCGCGCCGCCGACGCCCATCAGGACGCGTCCGGCGATCAGCTCACCGGGGCTGCCGGCGTACGCCGCGACCAGTGAGGCGGCACCGAACAGGGCCAGGCCGACGATCATCACCTTCCGCCGTCCGAAGCGGTCGGAGAGGCTGCCCGAGGTGAGCAGCAGGCCGGCGAAGACCAGGATGTACGAGTCGATGATCCACTGGATGTCCTGCGCGCCGGCCTTGAGGTCCTCCGCGATCGGCGGGATGGACACCGTGAGCACCATGTTGTCGATCACCAGCACCAGGCTGCTGAGACAGAGCACGACCAGGATGAGCCAGCGCTGCGGATGCCGTTCCACGGCGTTTCCCCCTTTGGACCTTCAGGTCTTCGGATCTTCGGAAGTCGTCGCGGGCACACCGCCCTCCGTCCCCACGGGTACGGTGTGCGCCGCTCCGAACACTGTACGGACGCCGCACACTGTTCGCAACGCCGAACGGCGTTCGATCTCCGCACGCTGTTCGCCCAGCCGTACACTGTTCCCAGCACGTTGCGGCGAGCTGCGGCAAGCTGAGCCGAACCGGACGGGATCCGGACGATTGGTGACGATTGGCGAGGAGGGCCCGATGGCGGCCAAGTCAGAGGACGGTTCGGCCCCGGGCATGCCCCTGCCCTGGAGCCGCCCGCAGCGACGGCGGGAGCAGCCCGCCCTCAGCCGGGACCAGATCGTCGCCGAGGCCCTCGCACTGCTGGCCTCCGACGGCATCGAGGCGCTGAGCATGCGCAAGCTCGCCGCCCGGCTGAACGCGGGCGCGACCTCCCTGTACACCCACGTCGCCAACAAGGACGAACTGCTCGCCCTGGTCGTCGACGAGGTCTTCGGCACCCTCCCGCGGCCCGAGGCCGAGGGCTCGGAGGACCCGAAGGTGTGGCGCGAGAAGGTCATGGAGTGCGCCGAGAGCATGCGCGCGGCCATCATGCACCACCCGTGGATGGTCTCGGTGATCGGCGACGTCGGGATGATCTACCTCGGCCCCAACTGGATGCGGCTCTCCGAATCCATGCTCGCCGTCATGGAGACGGCCGGCTTCAAACTCGGCGAAGCGAACGTCGCGATGAGCGCGGTGATGGGCTACACCATCGGGGCGGCCTGCGTGGAGGCCTCCTGGGTGACCGCGCTGGCCCGCAGCGGCCAGGACGAACAGGAGTGGATGGACCAACTGGTGCCCGCCGTCATCGAGGCCACCAAGGAGTTCCCGCGGCTGCACCGGCTGTACACCACGGAGGTGCCGGACGAGGTCGCCGAGGGCCGGGACGGCAGCTTCACCCTCGGCGTCAACGTCATCCTGGACGGCATCGAGGCGAACCTGGACGCCCGCCGCCAGGACTGAGGCCGTCCACCCGGAGGCGCTCGGCCCGCGAGGTTCGGCCCGCGAGGCTCCGCGCTGCGGTGCTCGGCCCGCGAGCCTCGGCCCACAGGACGCTCAACTCCCGCTGAGCGCCTCCACCTCGGCGTACCCCGGCACCGGACCGACCGGCTCGCCCGCCGCGACGGCGGCCGCCGTGGCCACCGCCGCCGCGAGCGCCGCGCGGTACAGCAGCGAGCCCAGGCTGACCCGGGACACCCCGAGCGCGGCCAGTTCGGCGAGGCCCGGGCCGGACGGCGACCAGAGGACGTTGAGCGGGACGGCGAGCGCGCCGACCAGTCTGGCGATGGCCGCCGGATCGGCCAGCCCGGGGACGAACACGCCGTCCGCGCCCGCCTGTTGGTAGGCGTCCAGGCGTCGGAGCGCCTCCGCTTCGGGGGCCTCCTGGCCGCACCAGTAGGTGTCGGTGCGGGCGTTCACGAACAGCTCCGGCGCGGCCGCCTTCACCGCCGCGATCTTCGCGGCGTGCCGGGCGGCCGAAGTCAGGCTGCCGTCCGCCCGGCCGTCCTCCAGGTTGATGCCGGCCGCGCCGACCCGTGCCAACTCGACGGCCAGTTCGGCGACTTCGTCCGGGTCGTCGCTGAAGCCGGACTCCGCGTCCACACTGAGCAGGAAGCCGCCGTGCCCGAGCCGCCGCGCCAGTCGTACGGTCTGCGCGCGGGTGGCGGCGGCGCCGTCGGGCAGACCGGCGGCCGCCGCCACGCCCAGGCTGGTGGTGCCGATCGCGGGGTGGCCCTGGGAGGCCAGGGCGACGGCCGAGGCGTGGTCCCAGGCGTTGGGGAGCAGCAGCGGGCGGCCGGGCCGGTGGTGCAGGGCGGCGAAGGGGGTCATCGGTCCGTCTCCTCGGGCTCGTTCGGCCGGTCTTCGGTTCGGCTCTCCGGCCGGTCTTCGGTTCGGCTCTCGGTCCGGCTCTCGGTCCGGCCTTGGGCCGGGCAACCCGCCATGCCCTCAAGCGAGTTCGCGTAGTAGTACCCGGCCTCGGAGACGTGGCAGACGATCTGCCGGAAGCTCCAGCCGGTCCCCGGCGAGTCGTCCAGCCGGTCGTCCGGCAGCGCGGCGACCCGCCGCGACCAGATCCCGGCCAGCCTGGTCAGCCGGCTGCGGGCCTCGTCCAGGTCGGCGGTGGTGAACGGGGCGAGGTCGGCCGGGGTGGTGGTGGCGGAGGCGTGCCAGTGGTCCGGCTCGGTCGGCTCGCCGGCCAGTCGGGCCTCCACCTCCGCCAGGTGGTCGAGGAGGTGGTCGGCGATCCGGCGAACCACCTTGTGCGGCGCGTAGGTTCGTCCGTCCACGTTGACGACCGGGCGGCCGCCCCAGGCCGTCCAGGCGGCGGCCAGGGCGAGCACGTGGTCCACCATCTCCGGTACCAGCGCGACGAGTTCGGCCTTGCCGAGATCCGGCGCGGGCGGATTCCCGGTGTCCGCCGGATCGGAGGCGCCGTACAGGACGCCCTCGGCGACGGCCAGGGCCTGCGAGCGGCCGGGGCAACCCCTCGGCGGGGCACCGAAGGTGAGCGCGACGCCCGCGGGCGCCCCGGCCTGGGCGGCCACGATGTCGAGCAGGACCACCGTCCCGGCCGGCACCGTCACTCCACCGAGCTCGGTCGCCCGGGCGGCGAACCGGCGCATCGTCCGGACCGGCGGGTCCGCGCGCAGCACGCCGCGCAGCCCGTCCCCGTTCCGGCGGGCCCCCTCGACCAGGGCGGCGGTGGCGTCGCAGGCCTGGACGAGCAGACCGATCCGGTTCGCGGCCGTCTCCTCGTCCGGGTCGCCCATCGCGGGCAGCAACCGTGCCACCGCGGCGTCCGCCGCCGGGTCGGAGCCGTCCGGCGTGGCGGCGAAGTACGCCTCGGACACCGCCGCGACGTCCCGCGCCACGGCCTCCGGGTCGGCCAGGCCGAGCTCCGCCGCGAGCACCCGGACCACTCTCAGCCGTACGTCGGGCTCGAAGCCTCCGGCCGCCGCCACCCGCAGCCGGGCCGGATCCAGTCGTTCCAGGTCGGCCAGCACCAGCGCCCGGCGCCGGGCGTGCGGTTCGCCCGAACTGAACCGGGCGACGGAGGACCGCAGCCAGGCCACCGTGCCGGAGCCGACACGGGGAGGGGGGCCGGGGAACGGGTCGGCCGGCGGAGGCACCAGCGCCGGGTCGGCCAGTGCCGCCGTCACGTCGTCGTAGCGGGAGAAGGTCATCGTCACGGGGCCGGAGACCACCGGGGTTTCGCTCATGCCGCCATCGTGGCTCCGGGACGTTTCGGCCCCCGCCGAACCGTCCCGGCGCGACCCTGGAGGCATGCCCCCCTCCCCGTACGCGCCCGCACCCCCGCACCCGCCCCCTCCCCCGGGCGCGAGTCCCGGGCACGGCGGCCCGAGTCCCGGCCCCGGGAGCCCGAATCCCCGCCCCGGGAGCCCGAGCCCCGACCATGGAGGCATGACGCTCGCCGCCTTCGCCGCCCTGCTCGCCGACCCCACCCGCGCCGCCTTCTGCTCCGCGCTGCTCGACGGCCGCGCCTGGACCGCCGGCGAGCTGGCCCGGCACGCGCGCGTCGCGCCGTCCACCGCCAGTGAGCACCTGTCCAGGCTGATCGCGGGTGGCCTGCTGGCCGAGGAACGGCAGGGCCGGCACCGGTACGTCCGGCTGGCCGGCCCCGCGGTGGCCACCCTGATCGAGGACCTCACGTCCTTCGCCGAGACCGCCCCCGGCCCTGGCCCCGGAACCGGAACCGGCCGCGTGAACGGCCCCGCGGCCGCGCCCCGCACCCTGGGCGAGGCCACCCGGCTGAGCGCCGAGGCCCGCGCCCGCACCTGCTACGACCATCTGGCCGGCCGCCTCGGCGTGGCCGTCTCGGACGCGCTGATCGCGGGTGGCCTGGTCACCGAGGTCGGCGGGCTCGCCGTCACCGAGCGCGGCCGGGAGTGGCTGGCGGCGCAGGCGATCGAGCTGCCGCCACGCGCGGGCCGCCGGGGCGGACGCCCGCTGGTGCGCAGCTGTCTGGACTGGACGGAGCGCCGAGGCCATCTGGGCGGGGCGCTGGGCGCGGCGCTCTGCCGGACCGCCCTGGACCGCGCCTGGGTGGAGCGGATCGGCTCCGGCCGGGCCCTGCGGGTCACCCCGGAGGGCGGCCGGGCGCTGCGCGAACTCCTCGGCGTCGAGCTGCCCTGACCCGCCTTCCCGTACGGGCCGGGCCCCCGCCGGATCAGCCCATCGACTTCGCCCCGTCCAGCGACTCCCGGATGATGTCCGCGTGCCCGGCGTGCTGCGCGGTCTCCGCGATCAGGTGCAGCACCACCCGCCGGGCCGACCAGGCCGCCCCCGGCGTGAACCAGGGCGCCGACGGCAGCGGGTGGCCGCGGTCGAGGTCGGGCAGCGTCCGGACCAGTTCGTCCGTCCCGCGCGCCACCCGCTCGTACTCGGCGAGCAGACCGGCCAGCGTCTCGCCCGCCGCCATCCGGAACTGGGCCGCCCAGGCCTCCGGGTCGCCGGGCCCACGCCGGTCGCCGGCCCGGTCGCCGTCCTGGTCACCGTCCTGGTCACCGTCTCCGGCGCGCATCGCCTCCGCGCCGCCGGTGATGAACCGCGCCCAACGCGCCTCGACCGCCGCCACGTGCTTGATCAGGCCGCCGAGACACAGCTCGCTGACCGTGGTGCGCTCGGCCGCCTGCTCGTCGGTGAGGTCGCGGACGGTGCGCCGCAGCAGCCCGCGGTGCCGGTCCAGCGTCTCGACCAGTTCCTCGCGCTCACCCATGAGCCGCCTCCATCGGCCGCCCCGCCGCCGTCCGCCCCATCAGACGTCCTCCGTCCGCGGCGGCTCGCCGGCCGTCCGCCCGAGGTCGATCAGTCCGAAGGCCGCGCCCTGCGGGTCGCCGACCGCCGCGAACCGGCCGAACGGGCTGTCCATCGGCCCGAAGTACACCGTGCCGCCGCGCGCCGTCAGCCGCCCGATCGCGGCGTCGGTGTCCTCCACCGCGAAGTAGACGCTGATGTACGAGGGCGCCTCGGGCGGCAGGAAGTCGCCCTCCGCCGCCATCCGGCCGAGCACGGCCCGCTCGCCGACCTGGTACATCCGGTAGTCGAAGTCCCCGCCCGCCATCTTCTTCGCGCCGTACGGGAAGACCGCCGGGAAGAAGGCGTCGGCCTTCGCGGGCTCCCGGGTCACCAGCTCGGCCCAGCTGTACGCACCGGGCTCGCCCTGCCGTTCGAAGCCCTCGTGCCGCCCGGCCTGCCAGACGCCGAACACCACGCCCGCCGGGTCCTTGGCGATCACCATGGTGCCGAAGTCGCCGATCCGCATCGGCCCCATGACCACCTCGCCGCCATGGGCGCGGATCCGTGCCGCGGTGGCGCCGGCGTCCGGCGAGGCCAGGTAGAGGCACCAGGCGGACCGCGCCGGGGTGCCTTCCCCGCCCGGCATCGGCGGCACGATCGCGGCGACCGCCTTGCCGTCCGAGTACGCCTGGGTGTAGTCGCCGTACTCCGACGAGCTCTCGCCGAAGGTCCAGCCCAGCACGTCACCGTAGAAGGCCTTCGCGCCCTCCAGGTCGGTGAACATCGCGTCGGCCCAACAGGGTGTGCCCTCAGGTAGCGCAGCCATCTCTCTGCCCTCGTGTGTGGCGAAGCGCGTGCGCCGGAGGGCGCACGCCGGCCCCGGTGTCGTATAAACATATGTCGCTGCGGGGGGTTTTGGGGGTGTTGATGTGGGGGGTGGGCGGGT
>NZ_JBHUAF010000032.1:0-36795 GCF_042789895.1 Kitasatospora sp. NPDC056783 | reverse complement strand
CCCCCTCCGTCGGTCAGGTCGCCGCTACCGCTGCTTCAGCGAGTCCGTGTAGGCCTTGCACGCCTGGTAGTCCGGCAGCAGGCCACCGGCGAGGGCCTCCGAGAGGGTGGGCGCCACCGCGTCGCGGGCCGAGAGCTGCGGGGCGTCGGTCGGCCACTCGATGCCGAGCTCCGGGTCCAGCGGGTGCACGCCGTGCTCACCGGTCGGGTTGTACGTCGCCGAGCAGAGGTAGGTCAGCGTGGCGTCGTCGGTGAGGGCGCAGAAGCCGTGGCCGAGGCCCTCGGGGATGTAGACGGCCTTCCGCTCGGTGTCGTCCAGCCGGACGAACTCCCACTTCCCGAAGTTCGGCGAGCCGACCCGCAGGTCGACGATGACGTCCAGCACCGCGCCGCGGGTGCACGCGACGTACTTGGCCTGGCCGGGCGGGACGTCGGCGAAGTGGATGCCGCGCACGACGTCCTTGGCCGACAGCGACAGGTTGGCCTGGGCCAGGTTCAGCGGGTGGCCGACGACCTCGGCGAGGAGGTCGAACCGGTACCACTCGGTGAAGTGGCCGCGGGCGTCGCCGTGCACCTGCGGGGTGATCTCGAAGGCGCCCTCGATGGAGAGCTCGCGGAACTTCACTTGGCGGCCGCCTCTTCGAGCAGTCCCAGCAGGTACTGGCCGTACCCGCTCTTCAGCAGCGGCTCGGCGAGCTCGCGCAGCTGGGCGTCGTCGATCAGCCCGGCCCGCCAGACGGCCTCCTCGATGCAGCCGATCTTGAAGCCCTGGCGCTCCTCGATGACCCGGACGAACTCCGAGGCCTGGACCATCGACACGAACGTGCCGGTGTCCAGCCAGGCGGTGCCGCGGTCGAGGATCGTCACGTGCAGGTCGCCGGTGCGCAGGTACGCGTCGTTGACGGCGGTGATCTCCAGCTCGCCGCGGGCGCTCGGCTTCAGGTTGCGGGCGATCTCGACGACCCGGTTGTCGTAGAAGTACAGGCCGGGGACGGCGTACCGGGACTTGGGCTCGGTCGGCTTCTCCTCGATGGAGATGACCTGGCCGGTCTCGTCGAACTCGACCACGCCGTACGCGGTCGGGTCGGCCACCGGGTACGCGAAGACCCGGCCGCCCTTGATGTCGGAGTGCTCGGTGAGCCGGGTGCCGAGGCCGCTGCCGTGGAAGATGTTGTCGCCGAGGATCAGCGCCACCGGCTCGTCACCGATGAAGTCCGCACCGAGCACGAAGGCCTGGGCGATGCCCTCGGGCTTCTCCTGGACGGCGTACTGGAGCTTCAGTCCGAACTGGGAACCGTCGCCCAGCAACCGCTCGAACTGGTCCCGGTCGTTCGGGGTGGTGATGATCAGGATCTCGCTGATCCCGGCCATCACGAGGGTCGAGAGAGGGTAGTAGATCATCGGCTTGTCGAAGACCGGGAGGAGCTGCTTCGACACCGCACGGGTCAGCGGCCACAGCCGCGAGCCGGTGCCGCCGGCCAGGAGGATTCCACGCATGGAAGCACCCTATTCGAGATCGCGAACGCGGTAGGGGCCGGGGCAGGAGGGCGTTCGGGCGGCGGTAGACTACGCGCATTATGCGCATCCTCGTGACCGGCGGCGCCGGATTCATCGGTTCGGAGTTCGTCCGTCAGCTTCTCGGGGCTGACGAGAGCGCCCGGATCACCGTCTTTGACAAGCTCACCTACTCGGGTGTCCTGGAGAACCTGGCCCCGGTGGCCGGCCACCAGGGCTACACCTTCGTCCAGGGTGACATCTGCGACGTGGACGCCGTCGACCAGGTCATGCCCGGTCACGACGTGGTGGTGCACTTCGCCGCCGAGTCCCACGTGGACCGCTCGATCGCCGGCGCGGGCCCGTTCGTGCTGACCAACGTCGTCGGCACCCAGGTGCTGCTCGACGCCGCCCGCAAGCACGGCGTCGGCCGCTTCGTGCACATCTCCACCGACGAGGTGTACGGCTCGATCAACGAGGGCTCCTGGACCGAGACCTGGCCGCTGGAGCCGAACTCCCCGTACTCGGCCTCCAAGGCCTCCTCCGACCTGCTGGCGCTGGCCTACCACCGCACCCACGGCATGGACGTCGTGGTGACCCGCTGCTCCAACAACTACGGGCACTACCAGTTCCCGGAGAAGGTCATCCCGCTGTTCACCACCAACCTGATCGACGGCAAGAAGGTGCCGCTGTACGGCGACGGTGGCAACGTCCGCGACTGGCTGCACGTCTCGGACCACTGCCGGGGCATCGAGCTGGTCATGCGCGGCGGCCGCGCGGGCGAGGTCTACAACATCGGCGGCGGCACCGAGGCGACCAACAAGGAGCTGACCGGCCTGCTGCTGGAGGCCGCCGGCGCCGGCTGGGACATGGTCGAGCACGTCGAGGACCGCAAGGGCCACGACCTGCGCTACTCGATCGACATCAGCAAGATCCGCGAGGAGCTCGGCTACGAGCCGCAGGTCCGCTTCGAGGACGGTCTCGCCGCGACCATCGCCTGGTACCGCGAGAACCGCGCCTGGTGGGAGCCGCTGAAGCAGAAGGCGGCCCTGGCCAAGTGACCGCGAACGCCGCCGGCCGGGTGCGCTGGCTGGTCACCGGTGCGGCCGGGATGCTCGGGCAGGACCTGCTGTCGGTGCTGGGCGCCGACCCGTCCGCCGAGATCACCGCGCTGCGCCGGGCGGACCTCGACATCACCGACGCCGCGGCCGTGCAGGCCGCCGTCGAGGGCCACGACATCGTGGTCAACTGCGCCGCGTGGACGAACGTCGACGGCGCGGAGGCCGAGGAGGACGCCGCCACCGCCGTCAACGGCACCGGCGTGCGCCTCCTGGCCGCGGCCTGCGCCGGGACCGGCGCGCGGCTGCTGCACGTCTCCACCGACTACGTCCTGCCGGGCGACGCCACCGAGCCCTGCCCGGAGGACGCCCCGACCGCGCCGGTGAACGCGTACGGCCGCGGCAAGCTGGTGGGGGAGCGGGCGGTCGCCGAACTGCTCCCCGAGCACGGCTACGTCGTGCGCACCGCCTGGCTGTACGGCGAGCACGGCCCGAACTTCGTGGCCACCATGCTCAAGCTCGCCGCCCAGCGGGACACCCTGGACGTGGTGGACGACCAGCACGGCCAGCCGACCTGGTCGTACGCGCTGGCCGGCCGCCTGGTCGAGCTCGGCCGGGCCGCGCTCGCCGGGCAGGCTCCGGCCGGGGTGTACCACGGCACGGCGAGCGGCCGGACCACCTGGTGCGGACTGGCCCGAGAGACCTACGCGCTGAGCGGGCTGGACCCGGAGCGGATCCGCCCGACCACCTCGGAGGCCTTCGTCCGCCCGGCCGCCCGGCCGGCGTTCAGCGTGCTGGCCCACGACCGCTGGTCGGCCGCCGGGCTGGCGCCGCTGCCCGAGTGGCGGACGATGCTGGCCGAGGCCCTGACCCGACCCGTCTTCGCCGAACTGGCCGCCACGGCCCGGACCACGGAGAGCGACAGACCTCAGTGAAGAACCCCCTGACGAAGGTGGCTGCCGCGCTGCCGCCGGGAACCCTGGCGGTGGGCGGCGGCACCGTCGTATTGGGCGCCGCCTCCTACATCCACCTCGGGGTGGCGGGCCACAGCCTGTCGGTCGACGACATGGCGAAGGTCTCGCTGCTGTGGACGATCGTGATGTCCGTCGGCATCGGCGTCTTCTTCCCGATCGAGCAGGAGCTCACCCGGATCGTCTCGGCGCGCGCGGTGCTCGGCCACGGCGCCGCGCCGGTGCTGCGCCGGGCGACCCTCCTCGCCGGCGGGATCCTCGCCGTGACCCTGGCCGCCCTCGCCGCCGCCTCCGGCCCGATCGCCCGGGGGATGTTCCACGGTGACCGCTCGCTGGTGCTGGCACTCGGCGGGGCCTTCACCGGCATGGCCGTCTGCTACGTCACCCGCGGCGTGCTGGCCGGACTCGGCCGCTTCGGCGCGTACGGCACCCAGCTCGGCCTGGACGGCGGTCTGCGGATCGGCCTGGCCCTCGCCTTCGGCGTGGCCGGGGTGCACTCGGCGCTCGCGTTCAGCCTGATCCTGGCGATCGCGCCGATCCTCGCGACGATCGTCACCCTGCCGCCGCTGCTGCGCGCGGCCAAGCCCGGCGAGCAGATCGGCTGGTCCGAACTCTGCTCCGGGCTGGGCCTGCTGATCTGTTCCACGCTGCTCTCGCAGGTCGTGGTGAACGCCGCGGTGATGAGCACCAAGCTGCTCGCGCCCTCCGACTCCGCGCTGATCGCCGCGCTGCTCAACGCGCTGGTGCTGGCCCGGGTGCCGCTGTTCGTCTTCGGCTCGCTCCAGGCCTCGCTGCTGAACGGCCTCTCCGCCGCGATCGCGGTCGGCGACCGGGCCGCCTTCACCGGGATGCTCAAGAAGATCGGCGTCGTGGTGGGCGCGCTGGGCGTGCTCGGCGGAATCCCCGCGGTCGCCCTCGGCCCGTGGCTGATCCAGGTGCTGTTCGGCGCCAAGCCGGTGCTCGGCTGCCTCGACTTCTTCTGGCTGTCCGCCGGAACCGTCGCGTACATGTTCGCGATGGTGCTCGGACAGGCGCTGATGGTATTCAAGCGGCACAACCTTCAGCTGCTCTGCTGGGCGGTCGGAACCGCGGTCCTCGCGGGGGTGACCTTCCTGCCGGGAGAGGTGTCCACCCGCGTGATCCTTGCGTACACGGCCGGTTCGGTGGCCACCGTCCTCGGTATGCTGGCGGTTCTGAGGCAGAGCTTCGCCCGTTCGGCGACGACTTCCGCCGGTTCCGTCCAGCAGTCGGGGGACCGGGACACCGCGGTGTTGAGCAGCCGTACGGCCGGTGAATGACCGTGTCCGCCCCCCATCTTCAGATCGCCGCGCAGCAGCGCGGGCCAGACCCCATTCATGGAGCCTCCGTGTCCCAGTACGACGATGTTTGGCTGGTGATCCCGGCCTACAACGAGGGCCAGGTGATCGCCGACGTTGTGGAGGGGGCGCGAAAGACGTTCCCGAACATCGTCGTGGTCGATGACGGCAGCGGCGACGACTCGGCCAAGCACATCATGGAGACCGGCGCGCACCTGGTGCGCCACCCGGTCAACCTCGGCCAGGGCGCGGCCCTGCAGACCGGTCTCGCGTACGCCCTGGCCCAGCCCGGTGCCAAGTACTTCGCCACCTTCGACGCGGACGGCCAGCACCAGACCGCGGACGTCGAGAAGATGGTCGCCCTGCTGCGGGAGGGCGAGGTGGACGTGGTCCTCGGCTCGCGCTTCATCGAGCAGAACGGCCAGGTGCCGTGGATCAAGCGGGTCGTCCTGCGCACCGCGGCGACCGTCAGCCCGACCGCGCGCAAGCTCAAGCTCACCGACGCCCACAACGGCCTGCGCGTGCTGAACCGCGAGGCCGCCGGCCGGCTGCGGATCACCATGAACGGCATGGCGCACGCGTCGGAGATCGTCAGCTTCCTGGCCGGTTCCGACCTGCGGGTCGCCGAGCTTCCGGTGGACATCCTGTACACCGACTACTCACGCGCCAAGGGTCAGTCCCTGATCAACGGCGTCAACATCATCTTCGACATCTCGCTGCGGGAGCGTAGCCGCCGATGAAATTCTTCTGGATCCAGCTCGTTCTCATTCTCGGCTCGGTCTCTCTCGCCTTCATGTTCATCCGGCGTTGGGACCGTGCCAACACCCGCGCCTGGAAGCGGATCGCGTTCTCGGTCTTCGTGATCGTGAACATCTACGCGGTGCTGCGTCCCACCGACGTGACCTGGCTGGCCCACCAGCTCGGCGTCGGCCGCGGCACCGACCTGGTGCTGTACGGGATGGTGCTGGCGATGGGCTTCCTGACGCTGAACACCTTCCTGCGCTTCCGCTCGCTGGAGAAGAAGCTCACCGACCTGGCGCGCACCGTGGCCATCAACGAGGGCGCCCGGCTGAACGAGGAGCGCTTCGACCTCGACCTGCCGATCTCCGCGCCGGTCGACCGCAGCAAGGCCTGAACCCATGGCGACCTTCGAGTTCATGCTGCCGTACTACGGTGACGTCGCGCTGATGCAGGCCGCGGTGCGGAGCATCCTCGCCCAGACCGATCCGGACCTGCGGCTCACCGTCGTCGACGACGGCAAGGAGCCGGACGTCCCGGGCTGGTTCGCCGGGCTCGGCGACGACCGGGTGACCTACCTGCGCAACGAGCAGAACCTCGGCATCACCAAGAACTTCCAGAAGTGCGTGGAGCTGTCCACGGCCGACCACGTGGTCATCATGGGCTGTGACGACCTGCTGCACCCGCACTACCTGGAGACCGTCCGGGGCATCCTCAAGGCCAACCCGGACCTGGGCATGGTGCAGCCGGGCGTCGAGGTCATCGACGGCGACGGAGCGGTCGGCTCCGGCCTGGCGGACAACGTCAAGGAGAAGCTCTACGCGCCGACGGTCAAGGGCCGGCGGCTGATGGGCGGCGAGGAACTGGCCGCCAGCGTGCTGCGCGGCAACTGGCTCTACTTCCCGTCGATCTGCTGGCGGGGCGAGGCGCTGCGCGCGGTCAACTTCCGGGACGAGTACTCGGTGATCCAGGACCTGGCCCTGGTCGTCGACCTGCTGGAGCGCGGCGAGCAGATGATGGTGGACAACACCACCGTCGTCTTCCAGTACCGTCGGCACGCCGTCAGCGAGTCCTCGGTCCAGGCCTTCTCCGGCACCCGGTTCACCGAGGCGGAGCGGTACTTCAACGCGGTGGCCGAGCGGATGAGCGCCCGCGGCTGGCCGAAGGCCGCCCGTGCGGCCCGGTTCCGCAGCGCCTCCCGCCTGCACGCGCTGACCATGCTGCCGGGTGCGCTGAAGCGCGGCCAGACGGGCGGGGCCAAGGTGCTGGTCCGCCACGCGCTGACCGGCGGGCAGCGGCATTAGGGCGCCGGGCCCAGGGCGCTGGGCCCGATCCCCGCGACCGGCTCCGAGGCGCAGCCACCCGAAGGTGAACTGCTGTCTGGGGGCCGGTCGTTGTCGTACATGACGCGGTCGTCAACTCACACAAGTAGGGAAGTGTCCCGGTGCAGCCGCTGATCGACTCCGCCCACACCTCCGACGGGCCGGGCCGGGGTGAGGACGGCGGCGGGAACGCGCCCGACACCCTGGCCCCGGCCGTGCGGGCCCGGCTGCGGGTGCTGGCCGCCCACCGCTGGTTCTGGCCGGTGGCCCTGCTGCTCGGCTACGGCGGGCAGGTGGTGTTCCGCCTGGCGCTGTCGATCCACAACTCCTTCCCGTCGGTGCACGCCGACGAGGACTCGTACCTGGTGATAGCGCGGGTGCTGGCCGGCCGGCCGGCGACCGAGATGCCGGTCGGGGTGGTGATCCCGGGCGGGTACCCGCTGCTGATCTCGCCGGCGCTGCGGATCGCCGACAACCCGGCCGCCGCGTACCACCTGATCATGGGCATCAACGCGGTGCTCAACGCGCTGGTGTTCCCGCTGGCCGTGGTGGCGGCGCGCCGGCTGGGCCTGTCCCGGCGGAACGCGTACCTGGTGGGCACCGCCGTGGCGCTGGTGCCGCCGGTGGTCTTCTACTCCCAGTTCGTCATGTCGGACACCGTTCTCCCGGTGCTCCTGCTGGTCTGGCTGCTCGCGATGCACGGCTGGCTCTCGCCCGGCTCGCCGCGCCGGCGCGCGCTGTACGCGGTGACGATGGGCCTGGCGGCCGGCTACTCGATGGCCACCCACGACCGGGGCGGCGTGGTCGTGGCGCTGACCGCGCTGGTGCTGGTCGTGGTGCTGGCCTTCGGCTGGGCGCCGCGGCTCGCCTCGCTGGCCGGGGCCGGCGGGCTCGGGGTGTCCTTCCTGGGGGCCAAGCTGCTGGCCCGCTTCGTCGAGGGCCAGTTCAAGGACGTGCCGCCGAGCAGCGTCGGCAACAAGGTCTTCGAGAACCTGGGGGACCCGCAGTACCGCGGCACGATCATCGCCCGCACCTTCGGGCAGCTCTGGTACTTCATGACCTCGACGTACGGCTTCGGGGCGATCGCCTTCGTGCTGTGCGTGGCGGTCGTGTTCCGGCGCCGGTACTCGGTGGCCGAGCGGGTGGTGGCCTTCACCATGGTCGCCATGCTGTTCGGCACCGCGCTGGCCTCCGCGGCCGGCCTGGCGGACAACGACCGGATCGACAACTGGGTGTACGCCCGGTACTGCGCGGTGCTGGTGCCGCTGTTCCTGGTGGTCGGCCTGGCCGCGCTGTTCCGGGCGTCCGGTCGCTCGCTGCTGTGGCTGGCCGGCGTCGGCGCGGTGGTGATCGGGGTCATCCAGGTCTCGGTCGGCGCGTACGCGGGCTCCGCGCTCAAGCTCTGGGTCAGTTCCTGGACGGTGCCGGACGCGATGTTCCTGGCCTCGGCCTGGGAGGGCCTGCACATGGCCCGGACGACCGTCGGAGCGCTGGCGGTGCTGGCCGCCTGCCTGCTGCTGCGGATGGCCGGCGGGCGCCGGGTGGTCGCGGCGGTGGTGGGCTGCGTGACGATGTTCGCCGCCTACGCGACGGTCACCGTCACCGACAACGTCTCCGTGCCGCACGGCAAGGCCCGCAAGTACGAGGCGGTCGGCCTGTACAAGGAGGCCGGGCTGCGCAAGGACGACAACGTGGTCATGGACGGGAACCTCAACTGGGACGCCCGGATGGCGCTGACCTACGAGGTCTACTGGGGGCGGGTCTGGACCGAGGACCTGAAGGCCGGGAACGCCCTGCCGGAGCGGGCCACCGCCGTCCTGGCGACGGCCGCCGACAAGGACGCCCCGCCGCAGGCCAGCTGGCCGAATCCGAGGCCGGGCTGGTACATCACGAAGTACAACCTGGAGCGCGGCTGGGTGCTCTGGCGCAAGGCCTGACCAGCGGGTCACCCGATCGGGGCCGGTGAGGAGGGGTCTCACCGGCCCCGATTGGCATCCGGACTGCTCCGTGTGGCAGTATGTCCAAGTTGCTCGGTTGAGTTGCCGATGCTGCGCGCCTCCCGCCGGGAGGACCGGAAGCGAGTCCCATGTACTCGTCGTTCCCGTGATGGCCGTCAAGCGTGAGTTCTACGCCACGGCAGCTGCGGGGCGAAAGTACGGGAATCTTCCGGGAAGCGTACGCGGGGCCTCGATCCGGCTCTCCCCACCCTGGAAAGTTTGAAACCGACGAAGTACTTCGCCGGTTTTTTGCAAGCGCGAGTGCGACACGCCCGAGCGCGGGGGTCGGCGGGGGAGTCGTGCAGTGACTAAGGACAAAGGACTACTGAGTAGCCATGGCGGGACAGAAGATCCGCATCCGGCTCAAGGCCTACGACCACGAGGTCATCGACTCCTCGGCGAAGAAGATCGTCGAGACGGTGATTCGTACTGGTGCGCAGGTCGCGGGCCCGGTGCCGCTGCCCACTGAGAAGAACGTGTACTGCGTCATCCGCTCGCCGCACAAGTACAAGGACTCGCGCGAGCACTTCGAGATGCGCACTCACAAGCGTCTGATCGACATCCTCGACCCCACGCCGAAGACGGTTGACTCGCTCATGCGTCTCGACCTGCCGGCTGGCGTCGACATCGAGATCAAGCTCTGAGAGGCGCACCGAAGATGGCTAAGCAGATTAAGGGCATCCTGGGCGAGAAGCTCGGCATGACCCAGGTCTGGGACGAGAACAACCGGGTCGTCCCGGTGACCGTCGTCAAGGCTGGGCCGAATGTCGTGACCCAGGTCCACACCGCCGACAGCCCGGCCGGCTACGACGCCGTCCAGATCGGCTTCGGCGAGATCGACCCGCGCAAGGTGAACAAGCCCCTCGCGGGTCACTTCGCCAAGGCCGGTGTCACCCCGCGCCGCCACCTGGTCGAGCTCCGTACCTCGGACGCCTCCGAGTACACCCTCGGCCAGGAGATCACCGCGGAGCTGTTCGAGGCGGGTGTCAAGGTCGACGTGACCGGCACCTCCAAGGGCAAGGGCTTCGCCGGTGTCATGAAGCGCCACAACTTCCGGGGCCTCGGCGCCGGTCACGGTGTGCAGCGCAAGCACCGCTCGCCCGGCTCGATCGGTGGCTGCGCCACCCCGGGTCGCGTGTTCAAGGGCGTGAGGATGGCCGGCCGGATGGGCCACGAGCGTGTGACCACCCAGAACCTGACCATCCATGCCGTTGACGCGGAGAAGGGGCTGCTCCTGATCAAGGGCGCCGTCCCGGGTCCGAACGGCGGCCTCGTCCTCGTCCGCACCGCGGCGAAGGGGCTGTGAAGGACATGAGCACCATTGACATCCTGTCGCCTGCTGGCGACAAGACCGGCAGCCTCGAGCTGCCGGCCGAGATCTTCGACGCGAAGGTCAGCGTTCCGCTGATGCACCAGGTCGTCGTGGCGCAGCTCGCTGCGGCCCGTCAGGGCACCCACAAGACCAAGACTCGTGGCGAGGTCCGCGGTGGCGGCAAGAAGCCGTACCGCCAGAAGGGCACCGGCCGCGCCCGTCAGGGCTCGACCCGTGCGCCGCAGTTCGCCGGCGGTGGCGTCGTGCACGGTCCCGTGCCGCGCGACTACTCGCAGCGGACCCCGAAGAAGATGATCGCCGCCGCCCTGCGCAGCGCGCTCACCGACCGGGCCCGCCACAACCGCATTCACGTCGTCACCGACGTGACCGCGACCGAGGCGCCGTCGACCAAGGCCGCCAAGGGTCTGTTCGGCAAGATCACCGAGCGCAAGAACGTCCTCCTGGTCGTCGAGCGCGAGGACGAGCTGGGCCTGAAGTCCGCTCGCAACCTGCCGCACGTGCACATCCTGGACGCCGGTCAGCTGAACACCTACGACGTGCTCGTCTCCGACGATGTGGTCTTCACCCAGGCCGCCTTCGAGCGTTTCGTGGCCGGTCCGGCCGCGTCCGCCAAGGCCGTTGCCGCTGAGGGCGAGCTCGAAGGGAGCGCCGCCTGATGAGCGACGTTACGAGCAAGACGTTCACGGACCCCCGTGACGTCCTGGTGAAGCCGGTCATCTCCGAGAAGAGCTACAGCCTTCTCGACGAGAACAAGTACACGTTCATCGTGTCGCCGGGCGCCAACAAGACCCAGATCAAGCAGGCCGTCGAGGCGGTCTTCTCGGTCAAGGTCGAGGCTGTCAACACGATCAACCGTCAGGGCAAGCGCAAGCGCTCCAAGACGGGCTTTGGCAAGCGCAAGGACACCAAGCGCGCCATCGTGACGCTGGCCGAGGGCAACCGCATCGACATCTTCGGTGGTCCGGTCTCCTAACGGGGATCGTGATCGTCGATAAGGACGAGGACGAGAGAGCCAAATGGGCATCCGCAAGTACAAGCCGACTACGCCGGGCCGTCGTGGCTCCAGCGTGGCCGACTTCGTAGAGATCACGCGGTCCACTCCGGAGAAGTCGCTGGTCCGCCCCCTGCACAGCAAGGGCGGCCGTAACAACGCCGGTCGGATCACCGTTCGCCACCAGGGTGGCGGACACAAGCGCGCCTACCGCGTGATCGACTTCCGTCGTCACGACAAGGACGGCGTGCCGGCGAAGGTCGCTCACATCGAGTACGACCCGAACCGCACCGCGCGCATCGCGCTCCTGCACTACGCGGACGGCGAGAAGCGCTACATCATCGCGCCGCGCGGCATCGCGCAGGGTGACCGGATCGAGAACGGCGCTGGCGCCGACATCAAGCCGGGCAACAACCTGCCGCTGCGCAACATCCCGGTCGGTACCACCATCCACGCGGTGGAGCTGCGTCCCGGCGGCGGTGCCAAGCTGGCCCGCTCCGCCGGCTCCGGCATCCAGCTGCTGGCGCGTGAGGGCAAGATGGCGCACCTGCGCATGCCCTCCGGTGAGATCCGCCTGGTTGACGCGCGCTGCCGCGCCACCGTCGGCGAGGTCGGCAACGCCGAGCAGTCGAACATCAACTGGGGCAAGGCCGGCCGTATGCGCTGGAAGGGCGTCCGCCCGACCGTGCGTGGTGTGGCCATGAACCCGATCGACCACCCGCACGGTGGTGGTGAGGGTAAGACCTCCGGTGGTCGCCACCCGGTCTCGCCGTGGGGCCAGAAGGAGGGTCGTACCCGTCGCCCGAAGAAGGCGTCGGACGCTCTCATCGTGCGCCGCCGCAAGACCAACAAGAAGCGCTAGGAGCAGGTCAGATGCCGCGCAGTCTCAAGAAGGGCCCCTTCATCGACGGCCACCTTCTCAAGAAGGTGGACGCGCAGAACGAGGCGGGTACCCAGAACGTCATCAAGACCTGGTCCCGTCGCTCCGTGATCTTCCCGGCCATGCTCGGCCACACGATCGCGGTGCACGATGGCCGTAAGCACGTCCCGGTGTTCGTCACCGAGTCGATGGTCGGCCACAAGCTCGGCGAGTTCGCGCCGACGCGTACGTTCCGCGGTCACGTCAAGGACGACCGCAAGTCGAAGCGTCGCTAGTCGCCAGCGAGATTACCGACTCAATGACTTACACCAGCAAGGGGACAACCATGGAAGCCAGGGCCCAGGCGCGGTACATCCGCGTCACGCCCATGAAGGCCCGCCGCGTGGTGGACCTCATCCGTGGCTTGAATGCCACGGAGGCCCAGGCCGTCCTGCGTTTCGCTCCGCAGGCCGCCACCGTGCCGGTCGGCAAGGTGCTCGACAGCGCCATTGCCAACGCCGCGCACAACTACAACCACTCCAACGTGGACGACCTCTACATCTCCGAGGCGTACGTTGACGAGGGCCCGACCCTGAAGCGGTTCCGTCCGCGTGCCCAGGGCCGTGCCTACCGGATCCGCAAGCGGACCAGCCACATCACCGTGGTCGTCAGCAGCAAGGAAGGGACCCGGTAATGGGCCAGAAGGTTAACCCGCACGGGTTCCGCCTCGGCATCAGCACGGACTTCAAGTCCCGCTGGTACGCCGACAAGCTGTACAAGGACTACGTCAAGGAAGACGTCGCCATCCGTCGTCTCATGACGAAGGGCATGGAGCGCGCCGGCATCTCCAAGGTCGAGATCGAGCGCACCCGTGACCGCGTCCGCGTGGACATCCACACCGCCCGTCCGGGCATCGTGATCGGCCGCCGCGGCGCGGAGGCCGACAAGATCCGGGGCAACCTGGAGAAGCTGACCGGCAAGCAGGTCCAGCTGAACATCCTCGAGGTCAAGAACCCCGAGCTGGACGCCCAGCTCGTGGCTCAGGGCGTCGCGGAGCAGCTGTCCTCCCGCGTCTCCTTCCGCCGTGCCATGCGCAAGTCGATGCAGGGCACCATGAAGTCCGGCGCCAAGGGCATCAAGGTCCAGTGCTCCGGTCGTCTCGGCGGCGCCGAGATGAGCCGTTCGGAGTTCTACCGCGAGGGTCGCGTGCCGCTGCACACCCTGCGTGCGAACGTCGACTACGGCTTCTTCGAGGCCAAGACCACCTTCGGCCGCATCGGCGTGAAGGTCTGGATCTACAAGGGCGACGTCAAGAACATCGCCGAGGTCCGCGCTGAGAACGCCGCTGCCCGCTCGGGCAACCGCCCGGCCCGTCCCGAGGGTGGTCGTCCCGCCCGCGGTGGCGACCGCCGTGGTGGCGAGCGCGGTGGCCGCGGCCGTCGCCCCGCCGCTGCCGAGGCCCCCGCGGCCGCGGCCGTCGAGGCCCCGGCCGCCGAGAACACCGGAACGGAGGCCTGACCCCAATGCTGATCCCCCGTAGGGTCAAGCACCGCAAGCAGCACCACCCGAAGCGCCGTGGCGCCGCCAAGGGTGGCACCGAGCTCGCGTTCGGCGAGTACGGCATCCAGGCCGTGACCCCGGCCTACGTGACGAACCGGCAGATCGAGTCCGCTCGTATCGCCGTCACCCGTCACATCAAGCGTGGCGGCAAGGTCTGGATCAACATCTACCCGGACCGCCCGCTGACCAAGAAGCCGGCTGAGACCCGCATGGGTTCCGGTAAGGGTTCGCCCGAGTGGTGGATCGCGAACGTGCACCCGGGTCGGGTCATGTTCGAGCTGTCGTACCCCAACGAGAAGGTGGCTCGTGAGGCGCTGACCCGCGCAGCTCACAAGCTCCCGATGAAGTGCCGGATCATCCGGCGCGAGGCAGGTGAGAGCTGATGTCGGCCGGCACCAAGGCTGCTGACCTCCGCGAGCTGGACAACGAGGGTCTCGTTGCCAAGCTCCGTGAGGCCAAGGAGGAGCTGTTCAACCTCCGCTTCCAGGCGGCGACCGGGCAGCTCGACAACCACGGACGGCTGAAGCTCGTCCGCAAGGACATCGCGCGGATCTACACCCTGATGCGCGAGCGCGAGCTGGGCATCGAGACGGTGGAGAGCGCCTGATGACTGAGAACACCAACGAGACGCGCGGTTTCCGCAAGACCCGTGAGGGTCTCGTCGTCAGCGACAAGATGGACAAGACCGTCGTCGTCGCCGTCGAGGACCGCGTCAAGCACGCTCTGTACGGCAAGGTCATCCGCCGTACGAACAAGCTGAAGGCGCACGACGAGGCGAACGCCTGCGGCATCGGCGACCGGGTCCTCCTCGCGGAGACCCGCCCGCTGTCCGCGACGAAGCGCTGGCGCGTCGTCGAGATCCTCGAGAAGGCCAAGTAACGAAGTTGATGTGGTACGGCCGTATGTGCACCAGGCCCCTCGCGGGCGCTGGTGTGAGCAGCGGCCGGCCCGTCAGCTCTCGTTGACGATCAGGAGAAAGCTGTGATCCAGCAGGAGTCGCGACTGCGTGTCGCCGACAACACGGGCGCGAAGGAAATCCTTTGCATCCGCGTTCTCGGTGGTTCCGGTCGCCGCTACGCCGGTATCGGGGACGTCATCGTCGCGACCGTCAAGGACGCGATCCCCGGCGGTTCGGTGAAGAAGGGTGACGTCGTCAAGTGCGTCGTCGTCCGTACCGTGAAGTCGCGTCGTCGTCCGGATGGCTCGTACATCCGCTTCGACGAGAACGCCGCGGTCGTTCTGAAGAACACCGACGGTGACCCCCGTGGCACCCGCATCTTCGGCCCGGTCGGCCGTGAGCTGCGTGACAAGAAGTTCATGAAGATCATCTCGCTTGCGCCGGAGGTGCTCTAACTCATGGCGAACAGCATGAAGATCAAGAAGGGTGACCTGGTTCAGGTCATCACCGGCAAGGACCGCGGCAAGCAGGGCAAGGTCATCCAGGCCATGCCCGCCGAGAACAAGGTCCTGGTCGAGGGTGTGAACCGGGTCAAGAAGCACACCAAGCCGGGCCCGGGCACTCAGGGTGGCATCGTCACCGTCGAGGCCCCGGTGCACGTCTCCAACGTCCAGCTGGTCGTGGAGAAGGACGGCAAGAAGGTCGTCACCCGCGTTGGCTACCGCTTCGATGACGAGGGCAACAAGATTCGCGTTGCCAAGCGAACCGGTGAGGACATCTGATGTCTGAGACGACTGTTGAGAAGGTGACCCCCCGTCTCAAGGAGCGTTACAACTCCGAGATCAAGGGTCAGCTGCAGGAGCAGTTCTCGTACGAGAACGTCATGCTGACGCCCGGCCTGGTCAAGGTCGTCGTCAACATGGGTGTCGGCGAGGCCGCCCGTGACAGCAAGCTGATCGAGGGCGCGATCCGCGACCTGACCGCGATCACCGGTCAGAAGCCGGCCGTGACCAAGGCCCGCAAGTCCATCGCGCAGTTCAAGCTGCGCGAGGGCCAGCCGATCGGCACGCACGTCACCCTCCGTGGTGACCGCATGTGGGAGTTCCTGGACCGTCTGGTGTCGCTGGCCCTGCCGCGCATCCGTGACTTCCGTGGCCTCTCCCCGAAGCAGTTCGACGGCCGTGGCAACTACACCTTCGGTCTGACCGAGCAGGTTATGTTCCACGAGATCGACCAGGACAAGGTCGACCGTCAGCGCGGTATGGACATCACCGTCGTGACCACCGCTCAGACCGACGACGAGGGCCGGGCGCTCCTGCGCGCTCTGGGCTTCCCGTTCAAGGAGGCGTGAGCCAATGGCGAAGAAGTCCCTCATCGCGAAGTCCGAGCGCAAGCCGAAGTTCGGCGTCCGGGCCTACACCCGGTGCCAGCGCTGCGGCCGTCCGCACTCGGTGTACCGCAAGTTCGGCCTGTGCCGTGTCTGCCTCCGTGAGATGGCGCACCGCGGCGAGCTGCCGGGCGTGACCAAGAGCTCCTGGTAATCCAGGCGCTTTAGGCACACAGCGACGCAGAGGTGCCCGATCCCACACCGGTCCGTTTTGGGCCTACCGCGCGGATTCCCGTAAGGTAGTGGGGTCGGGCCCCCTGCCGCGGCTTCCCCATGGATGCCCGTGGTCCTCTTCTGAGAGGGCTCGCACCCAGTCTTACTACGTCATAGGTCCCCTGCGCTTGTGCCCCTGCCGGACTCGGAAGAGTGCGGAAGGGGGACCTGGTGCGGAGAAACCATGGCGAGAGAGGCCTGAGGCCATCATGACCATGACCGACCCCATCGCAGACATGCTCACGCGTCTGCGTAACGCGAACTCGGCGTACCACGACTCCGTGGCGATGCCGGCCAGCAAGATCAAGGCGCACGTCGCCCAGATCCTGCAGCAGGAGGGTTACATCTCCTCCTACAAGGTTGAGGAGCCCGCTGAGGGCGAGGTCGGCAAGAAGCTGACCATCGAGCTCAAGTTCGGCCCCAACCGTGAGCGCTCCATCGCCGGCATCAAGCGCATCAGCAAGCCGGGTCTGCGCGTTTACGCAAAGTCCACCAACCTGCCGAAGGTTCTCGGCGGCCTGGGCGTGGCGATCATCTCCACGTCCTCCGGCCTCCTGACCGACAAGCAGGCCGCCAAGAAGGGCGTAGGCGGAGAAGTTCTCGCCTACGTCTGGTAATTCGGGAAACGGAGGTACAGCAATGTCGCGCATTGGACGGCTGCCCATCCAGGTCCCCGCTGGCGTGGACGTCACCATCGATGGCCAGGCGGTCTCGGTGAAGGGCCCGAAGGGCTCGCTCACCCACGTCGTCGCCGCGCCGATCGAGATCGGCAAGGGCGAGGACGGCACTCTGGCTGTCACCCGCCCCAACGACGAGCGTCTGTCGAAGGCCCTGCACGGCCTGACCCGCACGCTGGTGGCGAACATGATCACCGGCGTGACCGCGGGCTACCGCAAGTCGCTGGAGATCAGCGGTGTTGGTTACCGTGTCGCTGCGAAGGGCTCCGACATGGAGTTCCAGCTCGGCTACAGCCACCCGATCCTGGTCACCGCGCCGGAGGGCATCTCCTTCGTCGTCGAGTCGCCCACCAAGTTCCACGTGGACGGCATCGACAAGCAGAAGGTCGGCGAGGTCGCCGCGAAGATCCGCAAGCTGCGCAAGCCCGACCCGTACAAGGCCAAGGGCGTCAAGTACGCGGGCGAGGTCATCCGCCGCAAGGTCGGAAAGAGTGGTAAGTAAGCGATGAGTGTCTCTGTCAAGATCGGCAAGGGCAACGCCTACAAGAGCGCCGCTCGCAAGCGCCGCGCGATCCGCGTTCGCAAGCGCGTCGTCGGCACCGAGGTGCGTCCGCGCCTCGTCGTGACGCGCTCGAACCGTCACATGGTCGCCCAGGTCATCGACGACGCCAAGGGTCACACCCTGGCGTCGGCGTCCACCCTCGACGTGTCCATCAAGGGCGCCGAGGGCGACAAGACCGAGCTGGCCAAGAAGGTCGGGAGCCTGGTCGCCGAGCGCGCCAAGGCTGCCGGCATCGAGTCGGTCGTCTTCGACCGCGCGGGCAACCGGTACGCCGGCCGCATCGCCGCCCTGGCGGACGCGGCTCGCGAGGCCGGGCTCGACTTCTAAGCCCGCTCGTCGACTCAGTCGACGGACGTAATCGAGAGAGGTAATTCCAATGGCTGGACCCCAGCGCCGCGGTAGCGGCGCCGGCGGTGGCACCGGCGGTGGCGAGCGGCGCGACCGTAAGCGTGACGACCGGGGCAACGCCCCCGCCGTCGAGAAGACCGCTTACGTCGAGCGCGTTGTCGCGATCAACCGTGTCGCCAAGGTTGTCAAGGGTGGTCGTCGCTTCAGCTTCACCGCGCTGGTCGTGGTGGGCGACGGTGACGGCACCGTGGGTGTCGGTTACGGGAAGGCGAAGGAGGTTCCGGCCGCCATCGCCAAGGGTGTTGAGGAGGCCAAGAAGAACTTCTTCAAGGTCCCCCGTATCCAGGGCACCATCCCGCACCCGATCCAGGGTGAGAAGGCCGCCGGCGTCGTGCTGCTGAAGCCCGCCGCCCCCGGTACCGGTGTTATCGCCGGTGGTCCGGTGCGCGCCGTCCTGGAGTGCGCCGGCATCCACGACATCCTGTCGAAGTCGCTCGGCTCGGACAACGCGATCAACATCGTGCACGCCACCGTGGCCGCTCTGAAGGGCCTCGTGCGCCCCGAGGAGATCGCCGCCCGTCGTGGCCTGCCGCTGGAGGACGTGGCCCCCGCCGCTCTGCTGCGGGCGCGTGCTGCTGGGGTGAGCGCCTGATGGCTCGCCTGAAGATCACGCAGACCAAGTCGTACATCGGCAGCAAGCAGAACCACCGCGACACCCTGCGCACGCTTGGCCTCAAGCGCATGCACGACGTCGTGGTGAAGGAGGACCGTCCCGAGATCCGCGGGATGGCCCAGACGGTCCGTCACCTGGTGACGGTTGAGGAGGTGGACTGATCATGGGCGACAACCCGATCAAGATCCACAACCTGCGGCCCGCCCCGGGTGCCAAGACCGACAAGATCCGCGTGGGTCGTGGTGAGGGCTCCAAGGGTAAGACCGCTGGTCGTGGTACCAAGGGCACCAAGGCCCGCTACCAGGTTCCGCAGCGCTTCGAGGGTGGCCAGATGCCGCTCCACATGCGTCTGCCGAAGCTGAAGGGCTTCAAGAACCCGTTCAAGATCACGTTCCAGGTGGTGAACCTGGACAAGCTGGCCGAGCTCTACCCGCAGGGTGGCGAGGTCACGGTCGAGGACCTGGTCGCCAAGGGCGCGGTTCGCAAGAACTCCCTCGTCAAGGTGCTCGGCACCGGCGAGATCTCGGTCGCCCTCCAGGTGGCGGTGGACGCCGTCTCCGGTTCGGCCGCCGAGAAGATCACCGCCGCCGGCGGTACGGTCACCGAGCTCATCTGAGCCCGCTGACTCCGGCTCGCGAGCCCCGCACCTCCTTCGGGAGGTGCGGGGCTCGCGCCGTTTCCCCGACCCTCCCCCTTTCCGGCGGTGGTTCCCGGCCGTGTCGGGGCTCGTTCTTTTGTGTGGCAAAACCGGGCATCCCGTACCCCATGCGTGGGGGAGGGGCAGTACGCGCTTCTTCCGAGTGGCTGCGCACTGTTAGAGTCCGTGGGGTTCCCTTGTAGGCTGCGCGTAGGCTCGCCTGTGCCGTCTGTACGGGAATCCGAACCGCAAACTCCCCATTCAGGACCGACCCTCCCGCCGACGACGCGCGGGAGGCGCAGGAGGCACCGTGCTCAGTGCGTTCGCGCGGGCGTTCCAGACGCCCGACCTGCGCAAGAAGCTGCTGTTCACGCTGGGCATCATGGTGCTGTTCCGGCTGGGCTCGCACATTCCGATTCCCGGCGTGAGTTTCACGGCCGTGAACGAGTGTGTGAAGGACACGAAGAACAGCGGCCTCTTCGGACTCGTCAACCTGTTCAGCGGGGGCGCGCTCCTCCAGCTGACGATCTTCGCCCTCGGCATCATGCCGTACATCACGGCGAGCATCATCCTCCAGCTCCTCACCGTCGTGATCCCGCGACTGGAGATGCTGAAGAAGGAGGGACAGGCCGGCCAGGCGAAGATCACCCAGTACACCCGGTACCTGACCATCGCGCTCGCGGTGCTCCAGGGCACCGGCATCGTGGCGACGGCCTCCAGCGGCGCGCTCTTCTCCGGCTGCCCGCTGGCCAACCAGATCGTCCCGGACACCGGCGTGTTCCGGATCGCGGTCATGGTGCTCACCATGACCGCGGGCACCACGGTCATCATGTGGCTGGGCGAGCTGATCACCGACCGCGGCATCGGCAACGGCATGTCGCTGCTGATCTTCACCTCGATCGCGGCGCAGTTCCCCTCCAGCATGTGGAACATCAAGACCACCGGCACCATCGGTGGCGGCTGGGTCGAGTTCCTCTCCGTGATCGCGGTCGGCGTCATCGTCGTGATGCTGGTCATCTTCGTGGAGCAGGCACAGCGCCGGATCCCGGTCCAGTACGCGAAGCGGATGATCGGCCGCCGGGCCTTCGGCGGCACCTCGACCTACATCCCGCTCAAGGTGAACCAGGCCGGTGTCATCCCGGTCATCTTCGCCTCGTCGCTGCTGTACATCCCGGCCCTGGTGGTCCAGCTGACCAACAGCCAGGCGGGATGGGCCACGTGGATCCGGACGAACTTCGTCAAGGGTGACCACCCGATCTACATGGCCACCTACTTCCTGCTGATCGTCTTCTTCGCCTTCTTCTACGTCGCCATCTCCTTCAACCCCGAAGAAGTTGCCGACAACATGAAGAAGTATGGTGGGTTCATCCCGGGCATCCGGGCCGGCCGACCGACGGCCGAGTACCTGAACTACGTGCTCACCCGCATCACGTGGCCGGGTTCGCTCTACCTGGGCCTGATCGCGTTGATCCCGATGATCGCCCTGGTCGCCTTCGGACAGCAGACCAACTTCCCGTTCGGCGGCACCAGTGTGCTCATCGTCGTCGGCGTCGGACTCGAAACTGTGAAGCAGATCGAGAGCCAGCTCCAGCAGCGCAATTACGAAGGGTTCCTCCGCTGATGCGTATCGTCCTCGTTGGTCCTCCCGGGGCCGGGAAGGGTACTCAGGCGCACCTGCTCGCCAAGACCCTGTCCATCCCCCACATCTCCACCGGCGACCTGTTCCGTGCCAACATCAGCCAGGGCACCCCGCTGGGGCTCGAGGCGAAGAGCTACATGGACGCGGGACACCTGGTGCCGGACGAGGTCACCATCGGGATGGCCAAGGACCGGATGCTCCAGGAGGACGCCGCCAACGGCTTCCTGCTCGACGGCTTCCCCCGCAACCTGGGGCAGGCCAAGGCGCTGGACGAGTTCCTCGCCGAGCAGGGCATCAAGCTGGACGGGGTGCTGGACCTGGAGGTCCCCGAGGACGAGGTCGTCCGTCGGATCGCCGGGCGCCGCCTGTGCCGCAACGACGGGGGCCACGTCTTCCACGTGGACTACAACCCGCCGAAGGTCGACGGCGTCTGCGACGAGTGCGGCGGCGAGCTGTACCAGCGCTCGGACGACACCGAGGACAAGGTGCGCACGCGCCTGGAGGTCTACCACACGGAGACCGAGCCGATCGTCGAGTACTACGTCCAGCAGGGCCTGGTGGCGACCATCTCGGCCCTCGGCAAGGTGGACGAGGTCACCGCCCGCTCGATCGAGGCGCTGAAGCAGGACAGCTGAGTCTCTCGGCGAACGTACGAACGGTACGGCCGGGTCGCCCGCCCAGTGCGGGTGGCCCGGCCGTTTCGGCGTCGTACGGTGGTAAGCAGTGGTAATCCGGACTTGGAAGGCGTGACCAGATGGTGGAGATCAAGACCCCCGAGCAGATCGCGAAGATGCGAGCGGCCGGGCTGGTCGTCGCCGAGGCGCTCAAGGCCTGCCGCGAGGCGGTCGTCCCCGGGGTGACCACCCAGGAGCTCAACGACATCGCGGACAAGGTCATCACCGACCACGGCGCCACCTCGAACTTCCGCGCCCACCACGGCGGGCTCTGGTTCCCGGGAGTGATCTGCGCCTCGGTGAACAACGAGGTGGTGCACGGCATCCCCGGCGACCGGGTGCTCCAGGAGGGTGACGTCATCTCGATCGACTGCGGCGCCATCCTGGACGGCTGGCACGGCGACTCGGCGATCACCGTGGCGGTCGGCGAGGTCCGTCCGGAGGTCGAGATGCTGAGCCGGGTCACCGAGGGCTCGATGTGGGCCGGCATCGCCCAGATGAAGAAGAACAACCGCCTGGTGGACGTCTCCAAGGCGATCGAGGGCTACATCCGCCGCCAGCCGCTGCCGCCGAAGGGCAAGTGGGGCATCACCGAGGGCTACGGCGGCCACGGCATCGGCACCGCGATGCACATGGAGCCGCACGTGCTGAACTACGTCGAGCGCGGCCGCGGCAAGGGCCCGAAGCTCGTCCCCGGCACCGTGCTGGCGATCGAGCCGATGGTGTCGCTCGGCACCCCGCACACCACCGTGCTGGAGGACGACTGGACGGTCGTCACCAACGACGGCACCTGGGCCTCGCACTGGGAGCACTCGGTGGCCGTCACCGAGCAGGGACCGCTGGTGCTGACCGCCTTCGACGGCGGCAAGGCGGAACTGGCCAAGCTGGGCATCACCGCAGCTCCGGACCCCCTCGCGTAGTCGCGACGGCGCCCGAAGGCCGCTGCTGACAAGGGATCAGGGCCCTGGAGGTTTGGACCTCCAGGGCTTTTGTCCTATTTTTATGCGCTGGCAGGGTCAGCAGTGGCTCACGAGCGAGCAGGAGACAGCACGTGCTCAAGGGATTCCGCGACTTCATGATGCGCGGCAACGTCGTCGACATGGCGGTCGGTGTGGTCATCGGTGCCGCGTTCACCGCGGTGGTGACCGGTTTCGTGTCCGCCTTCCTCACCCCGCTGGTGGGTGTCGTGGTCGGCGCGGCCGGCGACTTCAGCTCGTACAAGGCGACGGTCGCCGGGGTCACCTTCCCCTACGGCCAGTTCCTCAACGTGGTGATCGCCTTCCTGATGACCGCCGCGGTGCTGTACTTCTGCGTGGTGCTGCCGATCACCAAGGCGACCGCGCGCTACATGCCGCAGAAGCCGAAGACCCCGAAGCGGCCCTGCCCCGAGTGCCTGACCGAGATCCCGCTGGCCGCCCGCCGCTGCTCGGCCTGCACCGCCCACGTCGACCCGCTGACGGCCTCCGCCGGTGCCTGAGGCCACCGGTGTGACGGCTGCCGCTTTCCGGGGCCCCGGTTTTGGCCCGCGGCACGCGCTGGCGTAGGATGGACCGTCGGCTCACTCGTAGCGTGCTTCAGCACGCCCTCTTCCCCTCGGGGGCGGGGTGAACCCAGGTTCGCACGAGCGTTCCGCATACGGTAGCCGGTCCCGGAAGGTGGATCTCGCAGTTCATGGCTAAGAAGCAAGGCGCCATTGAGATCGAGGGCACCGTGATCGAGTCTCTTCCGAACGCGATGTTCAAGGTCGAGCTGCAGAACGGTCACAAGGTCCTCGCGCACATCAGTGGCAAGATGCGCATGCACTACATCCGCATCCTGCCGGACGACCGGGTCGTCGTGGAGCTCAGCCCCTACGACCTCACGCGCGGCCGGATCGTCTACCGCTACAAGTAAGAACGTCAGATCTAGACCCGGAGAACCTGAAACATGAAGGTCAAGCCGAGCGTCAAGAAGATCTGCGACAAGTGCAAGGTGATCCGCCGTCACGGCCGGGTCATGGTGATCTGCGACAACCTGCGCCACAAGCAGCGCCAGGGCTGATCGCTCCCCAGCATTTCTCGTAGTACTTCGCGCGACGCGAAAACGTCATAAGCGGGCTACCCGATCCGTCCCTTCCAGGACGGACTGCCGCCCCCGGTCAGAGGCCGGGGCTCCCTCGTCGAGAGGCGAAGGAGTAGGTAGCACGCAAGACCTCTGAAGAACCACAGGAGCCTTGAATGGCACGCCTCGCCGGCGTTGATCTCCCCCGTGAGAAGCGGATCGAGATCGCCCTCACCTACGTGTACGGCATCGGCCGTACCCGCGCCCAGCAGACCCTGGCCGAGACCGGTGTGAGCCCGGACGTCCGCGTCCGCGACATCTCCGAGGACGACCTCGTCAAGCTGGGTCAGTACATCGACGCCAACTACACGGTCGAGGGTGACCTCCGCCGTGAGGTGGCCGCCGACATCCGCCGCAAGGTCGAGATCGGCTGCTACGAGGGTCTGCGTCACCGCCGCGGCCTGCCGGTCCGCGGCCAGCGCACCCACACCAACGCGCGTACCCGCAAGGGCCCGCGTCGCGCGATCGCCGGTAAGAAGAAGCCGGGCAAGAAGTAGTCCGTCCCGTAACCGGACATCCCTCCGGCCCGCGGGTCAGCGGACCGACCACCTCAGTAGGAGAACAGACTTATGCCCCCCAAGGGTCGTCAGGCTGCCGGCGCGAAGAAGATCCGCCGCAAGGAAAAGAAGAACGTCGCTCACGGCCACGCGCACATCAAGAGCACGTTCAACAACACCATCGTTTCGATCACCGACCCCGCGGGCAACGTGATCTCCTGGGCCTCCGCCGGCCACGTCGGCTTCAAGGGCTCGCGCAAGTCCACCCCGTTCGCCGCGCAGATGGCCGCCGAGGCCGCTGCCCGTCGCGCGCAGGAGCACGGCATGCGCAAGGTTGACGTCTTCGTGAAGGGTCCGGGCTCCGGCCGCGAGACCGCGATCCGTTCGCTCCAGGCCACCGGCCTGGAGGTCGGCTCGATCCAGGACGTCACCCCCACCCCGCACAACGGCTGCCGTCCGCCGAAGCGCCGCCGCGTCTGACGCAGCGCCTTCGGGCACGCGGGTTCTGCTGTAAACCTCGTACGGGCTCCCAGGTAGTGATCAGTCGCTGCTCGCGGGAGCCCGTACGCTTGGTCCTGTCGGCATCAAATAGTGGGTGCCGAAGACAACTGGAGGATTCACCCCCATGCTTATCGCTCAGCGTCCGTCGCTGACCGAAGAGGTCGTCGACGAGTTCCGCTCGCGGTTCGTGATCGAGCCGCTGGAGCCGGGCTTCGGCTACACCCTCGGCAACTCCCTGCGCCGCACGCTCCTGTCGTCGATCCCGGGTGCCGCTGTCACCAGCATCCGCGTCGACGGCGTCCTGCACGAGTTCACCACCGTGCCGGGCGTCAAGGAGGACGTGACCGACCTCATCCTCAACATCAAGCAGCTGGTCGTCTCCTCGGAGCACGACGAGCCGGTCGTGATGTACCTGCGCAAGCAGGGCCCGGGTGTCGTCACCGCCGCCGACATCGCCCCGCCGGCGGGTGTCGAGGTGCACAACCCCGAGCTGGTCCTCGCCACCCTGAACGGCAAGGGCAAGCTGGAGATGGAGCTGACCGTCGAGCGCGGTCGCGGCTACGTCTCCGCCGTCCAGAACAAGGCCTCCGGCCAGGAGATCGGCCGCATCCCGGTCGACTCGATCTACAGCCCCGTGCTGAAGGTCACCTACAAGGTCGAGGCCACCCGTGTCGAGCAGCGGACCGACTTCGACAAGCTGATCGTCGACGTCGAGACCAAGCCCGCCATGCGTCCGCGCGACGCCATGGCCTCGGCCGGCAAGACCCTGGTGGAGCTGTTCGGTCTCGCCCGCGAGCTGAACATCGACGCCGAGGGCATCGACATGGGCCCGTCCCCGACGGACGCCGCCCTGGCCGCCGACCTGGCGCTGCCGATCGAGGAGCTGGAGCTCACGGTCCGCTCCTACAACTGCCTCAAGCGCGAGGGCATCCACACCGTGGGTGAGCTCGTCGCCCGCTCCGAGGCCGACCTGCTCGACATCCGCAACTTCGGTGCGAAGTCGATCGACGAGGTCAAGGCGAAGCTGGCCGGCATGGGCCTGGCCCTCAAGGACAGCCCGCCCGGGTTCGACCCGACTGCCGCCGCCGACGCCTTCGGCGCCGACGACCTCGACGACTCGCACTTCGCCGAGACCGAGCAGTACTAAGAGAATTGGCCGCGGGGGCGGTTCCACGGAGCCGCCCCCGTCGTCCTGAAAGTCGTGCGGGCACTGTGTCCGTACGCCCGCTGCGGTACCTGGTACGGCCGCAGTCGGAGATTCGAGGAGTAATTCCATGCCGCGTCCCACCAAGGGTGCCCGCCTGGGCGGTGGCCCGCACCACGAGCCGCTGCTGCTCGCCGGCCTGTGCCGTGAGCTGTTCCAGTACGGCCGCATCACCACGACCGAGGCCAAGGCCCGTCGGATGCGCCCGCTGGCGGAGAAGCTGATCACCAAGGCGAAGAAGGGCGACATCCACAACCGTCGTCTGGTTCGCAAGACGATCACCGACATCGCCGTGCTGCACACCCTCTTCACCGAGATCGCGCCGCGCTACGAGAACCGCCCGGGTGGCTACACCCGCATCACCAAGATCGGTCCCCGTCGTGGCGACAACGCCCCGATGGCCGTGATCGAGCTGGTCGAGGCGCTGACCGTCGCGCAGACCGCCGTCGGCGAGGCCGAGGCCGCCACCAAGCGTGCCGTCAAGGAGGCCGACGCCAAGGTCGAGGCCACCGAGGCCGAGGCCACCGAGCAGGCCTGACACCTTTAGGGCCTGTCTTCGAACTCCCGTCGTTCGCCCTTAGGGCGGCGGGGCGGCGTTGGGGTGCGTGCATCGCAAGGCGGAGGAGGGCGCCACTGCGGAGCATTGGCAACCGACGACAACGCCGCGAGGTGCGTGCCCCGGCGTCGCCCCGCAGAGGCGAGTTCGAAGACAGGCCCAGGGTGTGCTGCGGGCCCGCTCTCCCATCCGTGGGGGAGCGGGCCCGTTCCTCATGTCCAGGGAGTGAAGAGCAGTGGTCAACGATTGCGCCGAGCAGCCGCCGGTGAAGGACGGCCCGGCCGACGGGTACGTCCGGGTCCGGCTCGACCTCGCCTACCAGGGCGCCGAGTTCTCCGGCTGGGCCCGCCAGAAGGGCGGCCGCCGGACGGTCCAGGAGGAGATCGAGACCGCGCTGCAGATCGTCACCCGCAGCTCCGAGCTGTTCCCGCTGACCGTGGCCGGCCGCACCGACGCCGGGGTGCACGCCCGCGGCCAGGTCGCCCACGTCGACCTGCCCGCCGAGCTGTGGGAGGCGCACCGGGAGAAGCTGCTGCGCCGGCTGGCCGGCCGGCTGCCCGGGGACGTCCGGATCTACCGGGTCGGCGAGGCGCCGGCCGGGTTCGACGCCCGCTTCTCGGCGATCTGGCGCCGGTACGCGTACCGGGTCGCCGACCACCCGGGCGGGGTGGACCCGCTGCTGCGCGGCCACGTGCTCTGGCACGACCGGCCGCTGGACGTGGAGAAGATGAACGCGGCGGCGAAGCTGCTGCTCGGCGAGCACGACTTCGCCGCGTACTGCAAGAAGCGCGAGGGCGCCACCACCATCCGCACCCTGCTGGAGCTGCGCTGGGACCGCGTCCCGGTGGACACCTACGCCGCCCAGGAGGGCTCGCTCGCGGTCGCCACCGTGCGGGCCGACGCCTTCTGCCACAACATGGTCCGGGCGCTGGTCGGCGCGATGCTGCTGGTCGGCGACGGGCACCGGCCGGTGGAGTTCCCCGGCGAGGTGCTGGCCGGCGGGGTGCGCAACTCCGCCGTCAACGTGATCCGGCCGTACGGGCTCACGCTGGAGGAGGTCGGCTACCCGCCGGACGACCAGCTGGCCGAGCGCAACCGGGCGGCCCGTCGGATGCGCACCCTGCCCGGGCAGCCGGCCGCCTCGTAATCCGTTTTGGTCCGGCGTGCGCCCTTGGGACAATCCCTCTCATGGGACACGTCGAGATTTCACACCTGGAGTACTACCTTCCTGACGGGCGGGTGCTGTTCGACGACGCGTCCTTCCGGGTCGGCGAGGGTGCCGCGGTCGCGCTGGTCGGCGCCAACGGCGCCGGCAAGACCACCCTGCTGAGGATGATCGCGGGGGACCTCCAGCCGCACGGCGGCTCGGTGACGATCAGCGGCGGGCTCGGCGTGATGCGCCAGTTCGTCGGCACCACCGGCCGCGAGGACCAGCAGTCCGCCCCGGGCGCGCTGCCGGCCGACGCCTCGGTCCGCGACCTGCTGGTCTCGGTCGCCCCGGAGCGGATCGCCAAGGCGGCCCGCGCGGTGGACGCCGCCGAGCTGGCGATGATCGCCCAGGACGACGAGAAGACCCAGATGGCCTACGCCCAGGCGCTCTCCGACTGGGCCGACGTCGGCGGCTACGACTACGAGACCGACTGGGACGTCTGCACCATGGCGGCCCTCGGGATGCCCTTCGACAAGGCCCAGTGGCGGGGCCTGAACACCCTCTCGGGCGGCGAGCAGAAGCGGCTGGTGCTGGAGGCGCTGCTGCGCGGCCCCGACGAGGTGCTGCTGCTCGACGAGCCCGACAACTACCTGGACGTCCCGGCCAAGCGCTGGCTGGAGGAGGCGATCAAGGCCACCTCCAAGACCGTGCTGTTCATCTCGCACGACCGCGAACTGCTCTCCAAGACCGCCAACAAGATCATCGCGGTGGAGACCGGCGCCACCGGCAGCAGCGTCTGGGTGCACGGCGGCGGTTTCGACACCTTCCACGAGGCCCGCAAGGCCCGCTTCGAGCGCTTCGAGGAGCTGCGCCGCCGCTGGGACGAGGAGCACGCCAAGCTCAAGAAGCTGGTCGTCACCCTGCGCCAGGCCGCCGCCGTCAGCCATGAGATGGCCTCCCGGTACGCCGCCGCCCAGACCAGGCTGAAGAAGTTCGAGGACGCCGGCCCGCCGGAGGCGCCGCCGCGCGAGCAGAGCATCAGCATGCGGCTCAAGGGCGGGCGCACCGGGGTGCGCGCCTTCACCCTGGAGCGGCTGGAGCTCACCGGCCTGATGCAGCCCTTCGACCTGGAGGTCTTCTACGGCGAGCGGGTCGCGGTGCTGGGTGCCAACGGCGCCGGCAAGTCGCACCTGCTGCGGCTGCTGGCCGGCGACGAGACGGTCGCCCACAGCGGGGACTGGAAGCTCGGCGCCCGGGTCGTGCCCGGCCACTTCCGGCAGACCCACGCCCACCCGGAGCTGTTCGGCCGCACCGTCAGGTCGATCGTCGAGGAGGAGCACGCGCTCAGCCGCGGCGCCGCGATGGGCGCGCTGCGCCGGTACGAGCTGGACCGCCAGGAGGAGCAGAAGTTCGAGTCGCTGTCCGGCGGGCAGCAGGCCCGGCTGATGATCCTCAAGCTCGAACTGTCCGGTGTGACGGCGCTGCTCCTCGACGAGCCCACCGACAACCTGGACCTGGAGAGCGCCGAGGCCCTCCAGGCCGGCCTGGAGGCCTTCGACGGAACCGTGCTGTGCGTCACCCACGACCGCTGGTTCGCCAAGACCTTCGACCGCTTCCTGGTGTTCGGCGCGGACGGCCGGGTGTTCGAGGCGCCGGAGCCGGTCTGGGACGTGACCCGGGTGGAGCGCGAACGGTGAGCGACGGCCGGAGGGGTCCCGGCGTTTTTTGACCCCTTCGGGCCGTGCCGGTAACCTGGACGCTTGATGTGCGTATTGGCTCGCTCTATCTCACGTGAGAGGTCGGTACGCCGGAGACATCAGGTCGTCGACCAGCGGTCATCCTTGAATTGCGTCCAAGGCTGGCCAGGCTGCTCTGCCGTCCGGGTGCTCCTGTCAGGACTCACTCACTGAAAAGCGAAGGCTACGACCGTGCGTACGTACAGCCCCAAGCCCGGCGACGTCCAGCGTCAGTGGCACGTCATCGACGCGACCGACGTCGTGCTCGGCCGCCTGGCCTCCCAGGCCGCCAACCTCCTCCGGGGCAAGCACAAGGCGATCTACGCGCCGCACGTTGACACTGGTGACTTCGTCATCATCATCAACGCCGACAAGGTGCACCTGTCCGGTAACAAGAAGACCCAGAAGCTGGCCTACCGCCACTCGGGCTTCCCGGGCGGTCTGCGCTCGGTGCGCTACGACGACCTGCTGGCGAACAACCCGGAGAAGGCCGTCGAGAAGGCCATCAAGGGCATGATCCCCAAGAACAGCCTGGGCCGCCAGATGCTCTCGAAGCTGAAGGTCTACTCGGGCGACCAGCACCCGCACGCTGCCCAGCAGCCGGTGCCGTTCGAGATCACCCAGGTCGCGCAGTAATTCGGCCACCAAGCCCCCCAACACTGAAAAGAGCTGAGGAACACCGTGGCCGAGACCACTGAAACCCTTGAGGTCGACTTCGACGAGACCGTCGAGGCCGAGTACACCTCCGAGGAGAGCTACACCTCCGAGTCCCTGGCCGGCCGCTTCGGCGAGGCCGTCCCGGGCGCCGGCCTTGGCCGCCGCAAGGAGGCGATCGCCCGCGTGCGCATCGTCCCCGGCACCGGCCAGTGGAAGATCAACGGCCGGACCCTTGAGGGCTACTTCCCCAACAAGGTGCACCAGCAGACCGTGAACGAGCCCTTCAAGCTCCTGGAGCTGGACGGCCGTTACGACGTCGTCGCCCGCATCAGCGGTGGCGGCGTCTCCGGTCAGGCCTACGCGCTGCGCCTCGGCGTCGCCCGTGCCCTGAACGAGGCCGACGTGGACAACAACCGCGGCGCCCTCAAGAAGGCCGGCTTCCTGACCCGTGACGCCCGCGCCGTCGAGCGCAAGAAGGCCGGTCTGAAGAAGGCCCGCAAGGCGCCGCAGTACAGCAAGCGCTAATCGCCTCCCCCGGGGGTGCGGTCCGCCCTGGCGGCGCACCCCCTGGTTGCGCGAAAACCGTCGCCCCGGAGTACCTCGAGTACTCCGGGGCGACGTGTTCCCCGGCTACTGTGCGGCGGCCGGGATCATCGGTTGGGTTCCGAGCAGTGGTGATGGAGGAACGGGACAGTGGGACGACTCTTCGGTACGGACGGCGTGCGCGGGGTGGCCAACGAGAGCCTGACGGCGGAGCTGGCGCTCGGCCTGTCGGTCGCGGCGGCCCATGTGCTCGGTGAGGCCGGCGCCTTCGACGGCCACCGGCCGGTCGCGGTCGTGGGCCGGGACCCGCGCGCCTCGGGCGAGTTCCTGGAGGCCGCCGTCATCGCCGGTCTGGCGAGTGCCGGTGTCGACGTCCTGCGCGTGGGCGTGCTGCCCACCCCGGCGGTGGCCTACCTCACCGGCGCGCTCGGCGCCGACTTCGGCGTGATGCTGTCCGCCAGCCACAACGCCATGCCGGACAACGGCATCAAGTTCCTCGCCCGCGGCGGCCACAAGCTGGACGACCGGATCGAGGACGCGATCGAGGCCCACTACCGCAAGCACACCGTCGGCGACGAGGACTGGAACCGTCCGACCGGCGCGGCCGTCGGCCGGGTGCGCGAGTACACCGAGGGCTTCGACAAGTACGTCGCCCACCTGATCGGCGTGCTGCCCAACCGCCTGGACGGCATCAAGGTCGTCATCGACGGCGCCCACGGCGCGGCCGCCTACGTCGCCCCCGAGGCCTTCGCCCGGGCCGGTGCCGAGGTGGTCCACACCCTGGGGGCCGAGCCCACCGGCCTCAACATCAACGACGGCGTCGGCTCCACCCACCTGGACCGGCTGCGGGTCGCGATGAAGGAGCACCGGGCCGACCTCGGCATCGCCCTGGACGGCGACGCCGACCGCTGCCTGGCCGCCGACGCCGAGGGCGACGAAGTGGACGGCGACCAGATCATCGCCATCCTCGCGGTCGCCATGAAGGAGGCCGGCACCCTGCGCCGCAACACCGCGGTGGCCACCGTGATGTCCAACCTCGGCTTCAAGCTGGCGATGGAGCGCGAGGGCATCGAGCTGGTGGAGACCGCCGTCGGCGACCGCTACGTGCTGGAGGCGATGAAGGAGCAGGGCTTCGCGCTGGGCGGCGAGCAGTCCGGCCACGTCATCCTGCTGGACCACGCCACCACCGGCGACGGCACCCTGACCGGCCTGATGCTGGGCGCCCGGCTGGCCGCCACCAAGCAGCCGCTGGCCGACCTGGCCACCGTGATGACCCGGCTGCCGCAGGTGCTGATCAACGTCAAGGGCGTCGACAAGTCCCGGGTGCGGACCAGCACCGAGCTGGCCGCCGCCGTCGCCGCGGCCGAGACCGAGCTGGGCTCGACCGGCCGGGTGCTGCTGCGCCCCTCGGGCACCGAGCCGCTGGTCCGGGTGATGGTCGAGGCCGCCGACCCGGCCCAGGCCGAGACGGTCGCCCAGCGGCTGGCCGAGGCGGTGCGCACCCACCTGGGCTGAGCCCGGACGCGCGGAAGGGCCCCCGCCGGTGCGGCGGGGGCCCTCTGACGTGCGGTCGGGGCGCGCGCGGTCAGAGCTTGCGCAGCAGCGCCCGGCGGACCTTGTGGTCCGCGCCCTTCTGGAGGATCAGGGTGGCCCGGCCGCGGGTCGGCAGCACGTTCTCCAGCAGGTTGGGCTTGTTGATGGTGCGCCAGACCTGCCGGCCGTACTCCATCGCCTCCTCCTCCGGCACCTCGGTGAAGCGGCGGAAGTAGGAGTTCGGGTCCTGGAAGGCGGTCTCCCGCAGCTTGCGGAAGCGGTCCAGGTACCAGTGCTCGATGTCGTCGGTCCGGGCGTCGACGTAGATCGAGAAGTCGAAGTAGTCGGCCACCGCGAGGCGGGTGCGGCCGTCGGTGCCGGGCAGGGCCGGCTGGAGCACGTTCAGGCCCTCGACGATCAGGATGTCCGGGCGCTCCACGGTCAGCCGCCGGTCCGGCACGATGTCGTACACCAGGTGCGAGTAGACCGGCGCGCTGACCCGGTCCTTGCCGGCCTTCACGTCCGCGACGAAGCGCATCAGCGCCCGGCGGTCGTACGACTCGGGGAAGCCCTTGCGGGCCATCAGGCCGCGGCGGCGCAGCTCGGCGTTGGGGAGCAGGAAGCCGTCCGTGGTGACCAGTTCGACCCGGGGGTGCTCGGGCCAGCGGGCGAGCAGCGCCTGCAGCAGCCGGGCGGTGGTGGACTTCCCGACCGCCACCGAGCCGGCCACGCCGATGATGAACGGGGTGCGGGTGCGCTCGGTGTCCGGCGTGTCCAGGAAGGTGCCCAGGGTGCCGCGCAGCTCGTGCGTGGCGTGGATGTACAGGTTCAGCAGCCGGGAGAGCGGGAGGTAGACGTCGCGGACCTCGTCCAGGTCGAGGGCGGTGCCCAGGCCGCGCAGCTGCTCCACCTCCTCGGCGGTCAGCGGCAGCGGCGTACGCTCGCGCAGCGCGCTCCACTCGGCCCGGCTGAGGTCCACGTAGGGCGACGGTGACGGGCCGGGCGTGGCGGCGCCCCGCGTACAGAGTTCGGTCAGCACATGCTCCATTGTGAGCCGTCACGGCGCTCACGGTGGTTGTGGTGTCGGTCACGCAGCGTTCCCGCGCGGCGGGGAAAGGGCCACAGAACCGCCCTTATGCTGGCACGCATGTGCGGAATTGTTGGATACGTGGGCGCTCAGTCCGCCCTCGACGTAGTAATCGCAGGCTTGCAGCGGCTGGAGTACCGGGGTTACGACTCGGCCGGTGTCGCGGTGCAGGTGCAGGACTCCGACGGGCAGTGGAGTCTGGCCACCGACAAGCGGGCGGGCAAGCTCGCCAATCTGGAGAAGTCGCTCGCCGAGACCCCTCTTCCCGGCGGCACCACCGGCATCGGCCACACCCGCTGGGCCACCCACGGCGGCCCGACGGACGCCAACGCCCACCCCCACCTGGACGACCACCAGCGGGTCGCGGTGGTGCACAACGGCATCATCGAGAACTTCGCCCAGCTGCGCGCCGAGATCGCCGAGCGCGGCCACACCCTCCGGTCCGAGACCGACACCGAGGTCGTCGCCCACCTGCTGGGCGAGGCCTACGCGGGCGACCTCGCCGAGGCCATGCGCGTGGTCTGCCGTCAGCTGGAGGGCGCCTTCACCCTGGTGGCCGTGCACGCCGACGCGCCGGACGTGGTCGTCGGTGCCCGGCGCAACTCGCCGCTGGTGGTCGGCCGCGGCGAGGGCGAGAACTTCCTCGCCTCGGACGTCGCCGCCTTCATCGCGCACACCCGCGAGGCGATCGAGCTGGGCCAGGACCAGGTGGTCGAGCTGCGCCGGGAGGGCGTGACCGTCACGAACTTCGACGGCACCCCGGCCGACGTGCGCGAGTACCACGTCGACTGGGACGCCTCGGCCGCCGAGAAGGGCGGCTACGACTACTTCATGCTCAAGGAGATCGCCGAGCAGCCGAAGGCCGTCGCCGACACCCTTCTCGGCCGGATCGGCACCGACGGCCGGCTGACCCTGGACGAGCTGCGGATCTCCGACGCCGACCTGCGCTCGGTGGACAAGGTCGTCATCGTCGCCTGCGGCACGGCCTTCCACGCCGGCATGATCGCCAAGTACGCGATCGAGCACTGGACCCGCATCCCCTGCGAGGTCGAGGTCGCCTCCGAGTTCCGCTACCGCGACCCGATCATGGGCCCGGGCACGCTGGTCATCGCCATCTCGCAGTCCGGTGAGACCATGGACACCCTGATGGCGCTGCGGCACGCCCGCGAGCAGGGCGCCAAGGTGCTGGCGATCTGCAACACCAACGGCTCCACCATCCCGCGCGAGTCGGACGCGGTGCTGTACACCCACGCCGGTCCGGAGGTCGCGGTCGCCTCGACCAAGGCGTTCCTGACCCAGCTGGTCGCCTGCTACCTGGTCGCCCTGTACCTGGGCCAGGTGCGCGGCACCAAGTGGGGCGACGAGATCTTCGCCGTCATCAAGGAGCTCGGCGACGCGCCGAAGCAGGTCGAGCAGGTCCTGGAGACCATGGAGCCGGTGCGCGAGCTGGCCCGCTCGCTGGCCGACGCCCGCTCGGTGCTGTTCCTCGGCCGTCACGTCGGCTTCCCGGTGGCCCTGGAGGGCGCGCTCAAGCTCAAGGAGCTGGCGTACATGCACGCCGAGGGCTTCGCGGCGGGCGAGCTCAAGCACGGCCCGATCGCGCTGATCGAGGAGGGGCTGCCGGTCGTGGTGGTCGTGCCCTCGCCGCGCGGACGGTCGATCCTGCACGACAAGATCGTCTCCAACATCCAGGAGATCCGGGCCCGCGGCGCCCGCACGATCGTGATCGCCGAGGAGGGCGACGAGGCCGTCGTCCCGTACGCGGACCACCTGATCCGCATCCCGGCCACCCCGGTCCTGCTCCAGCCGCTGGTCTCCACCGTCCCGCTTCAGGTCTTCGCCTGCGAGCTGGCCACGGCCAAGGGCCACGAGGTCGACCAGCCGCGCAACCTGGCGAAGTCGGTCACCGTCGAGTAGTCGCTCGGCCGCACGGCGCCCCTGCGGTGGCTGCGTCCTACCGCAGGGGCGCCGTGTCGAGCGTGAACGAGAACGGGGCGGGCAGGTCGATCGACTTGCCGAACTCGACCTTGGTCCGGGTGATGTAGTCCTCGCCGTCGGGTTCGGTGAACAGGGTGACCATGCCGTCGGTGCGGTCGATCAGCAGGTAGCAGGGGATTCCCGCAGCGGCGTAGCCCCTGCGCTTGGGCTCGCGGTCCTTGTGCGGATTGATCGAGGTGACCTCGAAGACGAGGAGGACACCGCCCGCCGGGGCCCAGGAATCCAAATGGTCGAACTGGTCGGCCGGGACGACTGTGCCGTCGGGGATGAACCGGCCTTTGGGAGTGATCAGGCCCTTGACGCCCGCGATGTCCAGATCGATCGCAGCATTCCGGAAGAACTGCTTGGCGAGCTTCGAGACCGTGCCCTCGTGCTGTCCGTCCGGTGGCGGTGCCACGACGATCTCCCCTTCGATGAGCTCGGCCTTGCTTCCCAGCGGGGTGTCCAGCTCCAGGAACGCCTGGAGAAGGCTGTCCTCGCCCAGCGGGTGCTCGACTGCCGGCATGGCGACCATGGCCCTTCTCCCTCCTGCTGGTCCGTGCCGAGCCACAAGGTAGGCGTACGGACCGACACCGGTGGGGGATCGAAGTGGTTGTCACTCGAAAGTGTGCCGCAGGCCCGGCTCCCGTGGGGCGGTGACGCGGGCTAGCGTCGGCGGTAGCCGACCGCTGAAGGAGCTCTCCCCATGCGTCATGCACACCCTGTGGAAACCGTCCGGGCCGCCGAGGCCGCGCTGATGGCGCGGCTGCCGGAGGGCACGCTGATGCGGCGGGCGGCCGCCGGGCTGGCGGCCACGTGCGCGCGGCTGCTGGCGCGGCGTCGGGGGCGGGTGTACGGCAGTCGGGTGGTGGTGCTCGCGGGCAGCGGGGACAACGGGGGTGACGCCCTGTACGCCGGCGCCGCGCTGGCCCGGCGCGGGGCACGGGTGACGGCGGTGCTGCTGACGCCGGGGAAGGCGCACCCCGGCGGGCTGGCCGCGCTGCGGGCGGCCGGCGGGCGGGTGACGGCGGAACAGGAAGTCGGCCTGGCCGACTTCTCGCGCGCGGACCTGGCACTGGACGGCATCGTCGGCATCGGCGGCCGGGGCGGGCTGCGCCCGGAGTCCGAGCCGTACGCGCGGGCCGGGCGGCCGGGGATCGTGGTGGCGGTCGACCTGCCGAGCGGGGTGGACGCCGACACCGGCGAGGTCCCGGGCGCGGCGCTGCGCGCGGACGTCACGGTCACCTTCGGCACGTACAAGCCCGGCCTGCTGGTCGACCCGGGCGCCTCGTACGCCGGTGTCGTGCAGCTGGTCGACATCGGGCTGGAGCCGCCCACGGCGGAGGTGACGGCGCTCCAGCACGCGGACGTGGCGGCGCTGCTGCCGGTCCCGGCCGCGGAGAGCGACAAGTACCGGCGCGGCGTGGTCGGGGTGGCGGCCGGTTCGGCGACGTACCCGGGCGCGGCGCTGCTGGCGGTGGCCGGGGCGCTGCACGGCGGCGCGGGCGCCGTCCGGTACGCGGGGACGGCCGCCGAGGAGGTGGTCCGGCGCTTCCCGGAGGCGCTGGTCACCGGGGGAGGACCGGCCGGGGCCGGGCGGGTGCAGGCCTGGGTGGTCGGGCCGGGCGGCGGCGAGGGGGCGCGGCAGGCGCTGGCCGAGGCGCTGGCGAGCGACGTCCCGGTGCTGGTGGACGCGGACGGGCTGACCGAGCTGGGCCGGCTGGGCCCGGACGCGCTGGCCGGCCGCACCGCGCCCACCCTGCTCACCCCGCACACCGGCGAGGCCGCCCGGCTGCTGGCGGGCGTCGAGGGCGGCACGCCGCCGGCCGCCGACGACCTGGCCGCGGCCCGGCTGGCCACCGCCCGCCGGCTGGCGGCCGGTTACCGGGCGACGGTGCTGCTCAAGGG
>NZ_JBHUAF010000031.1:0-36864 GCF_042789895.1 Kitasatospora sp. NPDC056783 | reverse complement strand
GCCGCCGCGATCTGGCACAACTGGAACACCGGGGCCACGATCAAGCGCTCACTCATCGCCTATGACCACTGAGAACATCGGACTCATTCATCTAGGGGTGGGGGCCATGACACTGAGGATTTTTCGCACCGACGGCGACCACGTGGAGGAGATCGTGGGGTCCACCGTCGCCCTGGAGCGGCACCTGCAGTCGTACATCGAGCGGAACATGGCGGCCATGCTCGGCGTGCGCTTCCTGGACACAGAGGTGTCGACCGGCCCGGTACACGGTGGGCGAATTGATTCGCTCGGTCTGGACGAGGACGGCTCCCCGGTGGTGATCGAGTACAAGAGGTCCCGGGACGAGAACGTGATCAATCAGGGGCTGTTCTACCTGTCCTGGTTGCGCGACCACAGGCACAGCTTCGAGTCCCTGGTGGCGCAGAAGCTCGGCCCGGAGGTCGCAAAGTCAGTTGACTGGACGAGCCCGCGGATCATCTGCGTGGCCGCGGAGTTCAGCCGGTACGACCAGCACGCCGTCCGCGAGATCGATCGCCGCATCGATCTCGTCCAGTACCGGCGCTTCGGCGACGGCCTGCTGTCGCTCGATCTGGTGGTCTCGACCGCCGGCTCCGGTGCTCGAGCGGCACGTACGGGCGCCGCAGTCGCACCCGCGGCACACTCGGCAGTCTCCCAGCGGCTGGCTGGCGCGGTGGCGGCGGTTCGGGAGCTGTACACCGATCTGGACGGACGGCTGTTGGATCTCGGGGACGTGCACAGCGTCGAGCTGCGGCACTACATCGCCTACCGCCGGGGTGGGAACTTCGTGACGGTGAAGGTGCTCTCCAACGGGCTGCGGCTGTACCTCCGTCTGGCTCCGACGTCCGTGGAGCTGGAGCCCGGGTTCACGCGCGACGTCTCGGGCATCGGCCACCATGGGACGGGCGACTTGGAGGTGCGGATCGGGTCCGTGGATGACCTCGACCGAGCGATGCCGCTGCTTCGTGCCTCGTACGAGGCGGTTGCATAAGTGCATTGGACGGCCCGGGTTCCCTGCCGCAGTAGGAGTTCCGGGGCCGTTCCGCCCTCTGTCGACGGAACGGCACGGGCCCATTCTGGTCACCGCGTGCGCTGTTGCGCCATGTTGTCTTCGGCGGCCGCAGTGTTCGGGCGGGGTTTGGGCTCTCCGTGCGCGGTCGTGGCGGATCGGGCCCGGGCAGCGGCCATCCGGGCCGGCGACGTGGATCGGTGCCGGGTTTCGAGCGGGCGGACGTCGAGGTAGACGAGGTGCTCGGAGGCAAGGTGACGAGGTGCTCGGAGGCAAGGTCTCGTCCGAGGCGAGCCACGGGCGTGGGGTCGGTCAGGGCCTTCGTGATGCCGACCAGCAGATTCACGGGCACGTCCGCCGGCATCTTCAGGTACCAGCCTTCCTTCCGGCCTGGGCCCAGGGTGCCGCCGCTGATCACCCAGTCGGATTCCTGGTGGTCCGGCTTGATCCAGCGGGAGATGCTGGCCATTTCGCCGTCCGGCGATGTCCAGCAGAGCAGGCGGCGGCTGCTGACGCTGTTGTCCCACCCGGAGGCGATCACGTGGTCGAGGGCTTCCACGTTGGAGAAGGTCGGGCGGAACAGGTTGTCCGGCCTGGATGCGAGGGTGGCGGCAAGGGCTTCGTGCAGGGCGGCGACCACCTCCGGTGGTGTGCGGTTGTCCGCGGAGGACCACCGTCGTTCTCCGCCAGCTCCGGTCTGGTGGTGGACTGTTGTCCAGGAGGTCCCGGTGCTGTCGGTTCTGGATCTCGCGCTCACCTGTGTGCACGGGCTGGTGTACACCGTTGCGCCATCGGGTTCCTGGGTCACTGTCCAGCCTCGGTCGCGAAGCGGCGCTGCGGCGAGGTCGCGGCTGTGGTGGCTGGGTCCTGCGAGGTAGAGCGGGCTTACGAGGGCCAGGGGCTCGGGTCCGCTCGGCCGCTCGAAGAGCAGCGTGGCGCGTTCAGCCGCATCTTTGATCAGCTTCTCCGTGTGGCGGTTCGCTTCCTCCCGTTGCTGCTTTGGCAGGGTTCCCCACGTTCGGGGTTCGGCGTGACCTGAGGTACTGGGGATGATCTGGTCCCACATGGCGTCGCTGAGCGCCGAGGAGTCCCAGGACATCCTGCGCTCGCTCACCCACGCTGCGGCTACTCGGAGGTCCTCGTTGGTGAACCACAGGTCCCGGAGCGGGGTTTCGACCCGCGGCGTCGGGAGCCTGCTGGTCCGACGGGGGGGCCGAGCCAGTCTCGGGCTCGCGGCCGAACAGGACGGGTGCACGGCGGGCGGCATCGACGACCATGTCGGTGACCAGGGTGTACGCGAGGTGCTTCTGGTCGTTGGGCAGGTCGTTCCATGTCCGGCCCACGGTCGTGCGGGTGTTGGAGATGATCTGGTCGCCGATCATGTCGGCGTCCTGGAAGTCCTCGATGGACTCCATCGCCTCCGCCGACAGATCGATGGCGATGGCGAGCAGGTCTTGATCGGTGTACGGCGGGACCCCGGGCCGGGCCGGGCGTTGGTCGGCCGCCGTGCTCTCGGGGCTGTCGCTCGTGGCCTGCTCGCCGAGGTGCTCCAGCAGTTCCTCGTGCAGCCAGTCGCGGTTGCGCTTGAGCGGCGTGGGGTCGGTGAGCGCGCGGGCGAGCGCGTCGACGACGATGGTGGGCGTGCCGGTCGTCGCCATGGCCTGCCAGAACGGCGGCTCTCCGCCGTTGCCGCGGGGCCCGATCTCGACGTACAGATGGGGTCGGACCATCAGGTCGAGCGCGTCGCCGGGCGGGTCGATGCGGATCTGGGCTCGGGCGAGGCGGTCGGGGGCCTCCAGGTCGAGGAGGCCGTCGTGGTAGGTGCTGCGCCAGCCGGCGTCCTGGAGCGTGCGGATCATGGTCCGGCGGTCCGTGGGAGCCTTGAGGGCAGGGTGGCCCTCACCGGTCCAGTCGACGCCGGAGCCGGTGCGGGCGAGTTCCTCGGCGACGGCCGCAACGAACTCGGACGGGGCCTGCTTGGAGAAGGCGAGCTGCCACTGGGGCGAGGCGAGTGGCTCCCGCGAGGCGGCGATGTGCCACCAGGCGCCTGGGTCGAGCTGCCCGTCGGCGAGCCGGACGCGGTGGTCCGGGCTCCAGGCGAACGACTGGCTCAGCGACGGCACGTTGCTGTGGCCCCAGCCCCACTGATCGACGAGCCGCTCGAAGGGCGCGTTGCTGAGCTCGCGGCCGGCCAGGTAGGCGGGGGCAACGTCGATCAGCGTGTCCGGGTCTTCGGCGATGTCGGTCCTCCGTGGGTACGGGAGCCGCCGGGTGGGGCGGGTTCGGCGCGGGTCGGGTTGTCGGTGGTGGGGATGGCCCTGGTGGTGGCGGTGGCCGCGTGGCGCCTCGGGTGCGGGGCGCGGTCGTCCTCGTGCAGGGTTCCGAGGGCCTTGATGCGCACCGCGGTGTCGAGCAGTTGCCTGTGCATGTGGTCGAGGGCACGGGCGTGCTCGGCGAGGATGTCGGACAGGTCGTCGCCGGGTACGTGATCGAGCCTGGCGGCCCAGCCGCCGAGGGCACCGGTGAAGGAGGCGAGGCGGGCCAGGGCGCCGTCGTCACCGAAGACGGCGTCAGCATGCCGGGCCACGGCCTCATGGTCCTGGCCGGGCTCGGCGAGGCGACCGGTCAGCTCGGCGAGTTCGCGGCCGGGGTCGGGCGAGCGGGTCGTGACGAAGGCGGCGGTGGGTGGTGCCGGGACGCCGAACCTGGCGTCGAGGTCAACGGCGAACCCGAACTCGTGCAGGGCGTTCGCCGCGTCGACCACGGTGGCGCTCTGCCGTTCCTCGTCGAAAGAGGCGGGAAGCCGCAGTTCCATGCGGTCGCCGCCGGACTCCAGTTCGGTGAACGCGTGCTTCTCCAGCACCATCAGCGCATAGCTGGAGCCGGGTCCGGTGACGACGGCGCGCCCCTCCGGCGAGCGGGTGAACGTGTAGGTGGGAATCGAATAGGCGATGGTGGTGTCCTTGCGAGTCGTCCGGCCGTCGGCCCCCCTGCTGGGACGGCAGTTGGGCGGATCCAGCACCGATTGCCGACGAGGCAGCCGGCGCGATTGGTGTATTCAGCGGTCCTGGGTTGCACTACGGGGCGACCTCGCCGGCGACGACAGGTGTCCGGGTTCGGTGGAGTCCGCAGTGTCGCCGGCCAGGGCGGCGCTCGGCCGCCGCGGTGGTTCAGCGGCGCCGGGCAGCAGATGTGGTGGAGGTCCACACGACGGTCGACGGCCCGGGCAACGGCGCGCCCTGGGGCCGGCCGGTGACCGAGCGCAGCCGGGCGGCTGTGCGCTGGATGTCCAGTGGGCTGGGCGCGGGCGGGGTGAGCGGTGTGATCGTGGCCGTCTGCTTGACGTAGTGGTCGAGCGCGCCCCGGTAGCGCAGGACGGGTGCGGGGTCGAGGACTGCTGCGGAAGCGGCGTGGAGGATGCGGGCGGGCGTTGCGCCGCTGAATCTCCCGTACCAGCCTGCGGACTTGACGGTGCCGATGGTGAACCTGCCGTCCTGGCCGGCTTGTTCGGCGTCGTCGGTGTGCCGGGGTCCGGCTCGCCGGTAGGTGATGCTCGCCAGGCGGTCCGGGGATCTCAGGGTGAGGTGATCGCGGTCGACGCCTTGGGGAGTCCATCCGGCTGCGGCGTAGGGGGCGATCCACTCCAGGGGGCCGGCGGTGCGCTCGTCGAGCCAGGTGTCGTCGTCCGCGCTGTACGTGCCGGCGAGTTCGGTGGTGACGGCCTTGACGATCTCGATGGGGGTGCCGTCGGAGAAGTTCGCGACCCAGCGGGGTGGGAAGAAGGGGGCCGGGGCTACGGCGATCTTCCACAGGGTGTTCCAGTCCTGTTCGGGGATGAACCCGATGCGGATGCGCCCGTCCGTGGTGGCGGCGTAGAAGTTGCCGAGGTCGTCGTGGTGCCGTTCGGTGTTCGGCAGGTCGAGGATGGGCTGGAGCGCGGGGTCGCCGATGGGCAGGCTTCCGGCCAGGTAGACCGGGTGGACGTGGACGTCGCCGTCGATGTCCGTCCAGTGTCGGGGGTGCGCGGTGGTGCTCAGGTCGTCCTTCCTGCCGGTCGGTTGGCGGCGGCCTGTGCTGCTGCGGCGGCTGCGGCGTTCCACCGTTCGACGGGGATGTCGGCCAGGGCGGTGCGCCCGGTGGCGGTGGCGGCCGCGGATCGCGGTGAGCCCTTGTGGGGCCGGACGTCCACCACGCCGAGGTGGGCGGTGGGGACTTCCGCGAGGCGCCGCAGGCTGGGCTGCGGGTCGGTGAGGTGGTCCAGGGCTGCGGTGATCAGGCGAGTGGGTGTGTTCTTGGAGAAGTGCGCCTGCCACGCCGTTCGGATGGTGTCGTCGCCGGTCCCGCGGGCCCAGAGGGTGACCCCGGCCGGGTAGTCGCGGCTCCAGGGTGCGTCGTGGAACGCTCCTCCGTCCCAGCGGATCAGCCCGGCGGTGGCGTCGGGCGAGCGGAACGCCATTTCCGAGGGGGTGCTGACGTCCAGCCAGTCGGACTCGCGCATCTGGGCCAGCAGGGTCTCGCAGGTGTTCTGCCTGCCCCAGAGCGCTTCTTCCTTTACGGCGGGGCTGCTGTAGGAGAGGGCGTGGGAGAAGGTGCTGGCGACGGCGAGGGCGATCTCGTGCGGGGCATCCAGGTCGAAGGTGGCGTGCCAGGCGCGCTCGCCCGCTGGGGATTCGTATCCGGCGAGCGTCCAGCTGGAGTAGCGGTCGCCGGGCTCGTGGTCGAGCCGGATCCGGCCGGTGAGGCAGTCGCTGACGGCGACGCTGGTGTCTCCGCCGTCGCAGGAGTACCGGGACCAGCCCTGGTGCTCGGCGAGGAAGGCCTCGAAGGCCGAATTGGCGGTGTCCGGGCGGCCGGGCCCCGCGAGGTAGCCGGGGCTCACCACGACGTGCCGCTCGCCGTCGACGATGATGCTGGGGTCGAGCTGGTCACCGGCCACAGGCGGGCTCCGGGCGACGTCGGGCCACCGGGTGCGTACGCAGGGACGCTCGGTGGAGCATCGGGATCCGGGAAGCCCTGCGGGTGTAGCGGCCGGGGTCGGTGACGGTGCGCAGGGCAGCCATGATGACGCTGGTCGGCACAGTGCGGCTGAACTCGGCCGTCCACCAGGTCGCTTCGTGGCCGCGGGCGCCGGCGGTGAGGGTGTAGGCGCGGTCGCGGGCGTCGCCGTCGCCTTCGGCGGCGAGGTGGATCCGCACGGTGGCGGTGCCGTCGGGCGCGTCGAGGGTGGAGCTGCAGCACCGGGTGCCGGCGCTCCAGCGGGCACGGGCTGCCTCCGTGTAGAGGGCGTCGAGGGTGTCGGCGTGGGAGGTGTGGCTCCACAGGTGCGGCTCGCGCTCGGTGTCGGTGGGCTGGCCCGTGCCGTGAGCGAGGCGGCGGGCCGCAGCCATGACTACTTCGGCCGGTGTGGCCGCGTCGAAGGTGATGTGCCAGGTGAGGCCGTTTGTCCGGCCTCGGCCGGAGGCGACGGTCCACCGGGGGGAGGTGCTGTCCTCGGTCGGGTCGAGGATCACGATCCCGGTCCCGCTCTCGTGGCAGGCGACCAGGTTGTTGTCCTCCACGGTCAACAGCCAGTCGTCTCGCCCGCTGGTGAAGGCGAAGAGGGCGTCGAGGTCCTCGCCGGGGCCGGCGAGGTAGCCCGGGAAGACCGCCATCGGCATGTCGTGGGACGGGGTGGTGTGCGTCATCGGGTGGTGGCTCCATCGGGTGGGGTGGGGCGGCCCCGGGGTGGTCCGGGGCCGCTGGGCCGCTGCCGGATTCGACCGGGTCGGCGGTCGAGGCCGTCAGGTGCCTCGGGTGGCTACGCCGGGTCCCGGTCGGCGGCGGCGGTTCGCTTGGCCTCGGCGAGGCGCTCCTCGGCGATGTCCGCGTAGTGGCTGGTCAGTTCGATGCCGAGGAAGCTCCTGCCTTCGAGGATCGCGGCGACGCCAGTCGAGCCGGACCCTGCGGTGAAGTCCAGGATCCGGCCGCCCGGCGGGCAGATCTTGACCAGGTCGCGCATCATGCTGACGGGCTTCTGGGTGATGTGCTGGCGCTTGCTGCCCGAGGGCTGGCTGCCTTCCAGCAGGCCCTTGAGGTAGACGGGGTTGCGGTCGCCGTCCATCGCGCCGCGGCTGCCCCAGACCACGAACTCCGTGTTCTGCGTGAAGCGGCCCTTCTGTGGGCGGGCGGCCGGCTTGTACCAGGGCACGATGCCGCGCCAGGTCCAGCCGCCGGCCTGGAGCGCGTCCGTGGTGACGGGCAGTTGCCTCCAGTCGGTGAAGACGGCCGCAGTGCCGCCGTCAGTGGTCAGCCGGTAGGCCTCGGCGAGCAGCTGCGAGAGCCAGAACCCGTACGACCGCTGGTCCTTGTTCTCGCCGGGGAAGTCGGGGAGCTGGTTCTTCGAGCCGGCGGTGGTGTACTTCGCCTTCGCGCTGCGTCCGACGCGTTCCTGGGTCGTGCGCCCGCCGCTGTTGTACGGCGGGTCGCAGATGACGCAGTCGGCCGCTCCGGCCGGCAGGCCGCTCAGGAGGGTCAGGGCATCGCCCCGGAGAAGGGTGTAGTCGGTCAAATGTCCTCTATCAGGGGGGTGTGCGGATCCGCCGCCGGATCTATTCCGGCTGCGGTCGGCGCATAGAAAGAGCCCGAAGCGCAGGCGCTATCGGGTCTCCTTCGAAGGTAGGAGCCGGAATGGCTTTTTTGCAAGGAGTTCGGAAATTTCCGCGAATTTTTCCGATCTCCTTGCACGATAGCTATTCCGGCTCCTACCTTCGAAGACGTCGCCAAGTGCTGCGACCAGGCTGGATGGGCGGATGAACCCCCATCTGGATTCCTTGGCCGGCCGCGACTTCCCCTCTTTCGCAAGTGCACCGGAACGCCTTTCCGCGCCCCGGTTGCACAACCTCACGATCGGAGATTCCCCTTGCCGGGACTTCACCTCTTCATGCCTTCCGATGGCCCGCCGGGCCCGAGCCGGAAGGGCGCGCAGCAGCGGCAGGCGGTGTGAAGAAGGCCGTCGCCGGTCTCGGCGCCGCCGTTCTTCTGACGCCGTTCGCACTGATTCTGCCGGTGGCCATGGCCGCCCAGGAGGAAGGCGAGCTGGATGGCGGGTCCTGCGTGGGAACCGGCGATCCGCAGGCTGTGGATACCGCCGCGATCCAGGCCGCTGTCGCGCTCATCCTCTCCGGCGCTGCCGGGCCGACCGCGCCGGTTGCCGGGCTGGAGTTGCCGACCGTGCAGATCCCGATGGCGCAGGCCATCGTCGCCACTGGCATCGCCCTTCAGGTGCCGCCGCGCGGCCAGGTGGTCGCGCTCGCCACCGCGATGCAGGAGTCCCGGCTGCGGAACCTGTCCAGCGGTGACCGCGACTCGTTGGGCCTGTTCCAGCAGCGGCCGTCGATGGGCTGGGGCACCCCGGCCCAGCTGCAGGATCCGGTGTACGCGTCCACCGCCTTCTACAAGGAGCTGCTCAAGGTGCCCGGGTGGCAGGACCTGCCGGTCACCGTCGCCGCGCAGAAGGTGCAGAAGAGCGGCTACCCCGACGCGTACGCGCAGTGGGAGCCGCTGGCCAGCGCCCTGCAGCAGGCGATCGGTTCGGCTCTCAAGGCCCCGACCGTCGGCGCTCCCCCTGCGCCCGGCACCGCGCCGAGTTCGTGCACGCCCCCGGGCGCCAACACCGACTGGGGCATCATCCCGCCGGGCGTCCTGCCGGAGGGCTACACCATCCCCAGCGACGCCTCTCCGGCCGTGCAGTCGGCGATTCGCTGGGCCCTCGGCCAGCTCAACACCCCCTACCAGTGGGGCGGCTCCTGCGCGAACTCGCACGGGCCCGACCCGATGGGCCGCTGCGACTGCTCCAGCCTGATGCAGCAGGCGTACAAGGCCGCCGGGATCACTCTGGACCGCACCACCTACGACCAGGTGAAACAGGGCACCGCCGTCGCGGTGGACCAAGTGCGCGCCGGCGACCTGCTGTTCACCGAGCGGGGCGCCCAGGGGCCCGAGCACGTGGGCATGTACATCGGCAACGGCCTCGTCGTGCACGCCCCGCACACCGGGGACGTCGTGCGCATCGCCAGCATCAATTCCTGGAAATCCGGCGTGATCGCGGTCCGCCGAGTCGCTCCCTGAGCGCCTCCTCCCCTCTCTCCTCTCCGTGCCGGCGCGGCGCCGCTCTGCGTTCCGGCACGCCCTTCCTCTCTCTGGAGAACCGTTTGTCCTTGATCCTCGCCGCCCAGGCGGTCACCACCCTCGCTTACGATCCCGGCGTCACCCCAGCCGAGGGCGGCCTTCCCGGCCTGAGCGTCCTCAAGCAGGTCGTGAGCAGCATCAACCTCTTCGCGGTCGTCGCGACCGTCGGCGCGCTCTGCGTCGCTGGCGTGGTCTGGGCGTGGGGCCACCACAGTGGTTCGCACGGCGCCGAGCAGAAGGGCAAGCAGGGTGCCATGGTCGCTGCGGGCGTCGCTCTGCTCCTGGGCGCCGCCAACGGGCTGGTCGCCTTCTTCTCGGCCCTGGGAACGCAGGTCAAGTAAGTGCCCCAGCCCAAGTCCCACAGCGCCGATTCGACGCTCCGCCGCAGGCTGCTGATCGGGCTGGGCGTGCTGCTGGTCGTCGGCCTGCTGGCCGGGCTCCTCGCCCGGCTGGCGGGCGGCGGCCACGCCGCCCGCACGGACCCGCAGCCCACCTCCCCGCCGCAGCCCGGCTCGTCGGCCGGCATCCCGGCAGGACCCCATGCCAGCGCTTCGCCCGGCGGGGCGGGCGCCACCGTCGCCCGCGCCCCGCACACGAGCAGCCCCACCGAGTTCGGCGAGGCGTTCGCCCAGGCCCTGTGGACCTACGACTCCCGCAAGGTCACCCAGCCCGACTTCGCGTCCGGCCTGCGCCTGTGGCTCACCCCGGAGAGCCAGTACGCCGACGGCGACTCCGTGGCCGGCCAGGTCCCCGACCCGGTGCTGTGGTCGCGGCTGCGTGACAACGGCCAGACCTCCACGGCCGGCCAGGCCTCCGCCCACGTGCCCGACTCCTACACCAAGGCGATCCAGCAGAACCCGGCTGCCTTCACGGAGGCCTACATCTACGCCGTCACCGTCACCGCGAAGGTGACCGTCGCCTGGGACGGCGGCGGCCAGGGCGCCGAGGACCGCGCCATCACCCTGGCCGTCCAGTGCCGCCCGGGCAACGATTGCGCGCTCGCCTCCTTCGCCCCCACCGTCTACCCCTAACTCCCCTTTCCCGTCTCTTATTTGAGGAGAAGACCATGGGTTTTTGTGATCTTCCGGGCGCGGGGTTGATCTGCGACGTCGCCGGCGGCGTGTCCAACAGCATCACGGACTCGATCGGCAAGTGGATCGCCAAGTCGTGCGGTGAGCTGGCGAAGAGCGCCGTAGACCTGGCCAGCCGCGCCGTCGACAAGACCACCAGCGTCGACCTCAGCGCCGGCTGGTTCCGTGACAACTACGCGCTGATCCTGCCCATCGCCTTGGTGATGCTGGTGATGACCTTCACGTTCCAGCTGGTTCGGTCGGCTTGGCGCCGGGACGGACAAGCGCTCGGTCAGGCCGTCACCGCCACCATCAGCAGCACTCTCTTCGCCGTCACGGCGGTGAGTTTCACCGGCGTCGCCCTGGCGGTGGTCGACGCGCTGTCCCGCGGCCTGTTCACCATCGCCAACTCCAGCATGGACGACGCGGTGCGCCGCATCGTCCGGGTGTCGATGATCTCGGTCGTCTCGCCGCTGGGCTGGGCCGTTGCCGCTCTGGCGGCGCTCGGCTGCGCCATCGGCGCGATCCTCTACTGGGGCATGATGATCTTCCGCAAGGTGTCGATCCTCATCCTGGTGATCCTGGCGCCGTTCGCCGCCGCCGGAGGCCCGTGGGAACCGACCCGCGACTGGCGCAAACGCTGGATCGAGGCCACTGCCACCGTGGTCTTCTCCAAATTGGTGATGACGATCATCATGCTGGTGGGCGTCTCCGCGATCGGCAACACCGATACCAAGGACGGCATTCAGGCCATGAGCGACATCATCGCCGGCCTCGTCGTGATGGCGCTCGTCCTGTTGTGCCCGTTCATGATCTACAAGTTCGTCCACTGGGCGGGCGACGGCCAGTCCGCCGGGCTCCACCAGTCCGCAGCCGCCGGTCTGCAGACCGCCAGTGCCACCGCGAAGAAGGGCGGCCGGATGGCGATGGGCGCCGCCTCCGGCGGAGCGGCGGGCGGCGCCGCGATGGCCGGGGGCAGCCCCGCAGGCCCGTCGCAGGTCCCCGGCATGCAGTCCGTCGGCGCCGGCCAGGGTGGCGGAGGTGGCCAGGGCCCCGAGGGCCCGAGCACCGACATGCTCGCCAAGGCGACGCCCACCTCCTTCCAGTACGGCCAGCAGCGCTCCGGCGGCGGCGACGGAGGCGTCCCGCTCGTCAAGCGGCCCAACACCGACCGCAGCGACGGCGACCAGGGCCGGGCACTGGTCACCCGTCCGACCGGCTCCGGCACGTCCCTGGGCTCGGGCTCGGGCGGATCCTCAGGCCCCACCGCGTCCGCCGGGTCGAGTCCGGCAGCGGCCGCCCACGCCGCGGCCCGCTCTCCCGGACTGTCGACTCCGGGCTCCGCACCGGCCCCGGCCGGAGCACCCGCGAGCCCGGGATCCGCTCCCGCTTCGCCCCGTGTCCCCTCGGCACCGTCGCCGGCGGCCTCGCCCGCGCCGGCAGGCAGCCCAGCAGGTACTTCAGCCTTCGGTCCGGTGATCACCCCATCGCCCGGTCCGGCGAGGGACACCAACACCCCCCAGCGGTTCACCTTCCCTTCGGGCCCGCCCTCCGCCTGACGGACCGACCCCCTCTTCCTCCCCGCTTCCCCTCCGGGAAGGAAGAGGGATAGCCCCTGCCCTACTTGCAGAACGATCCTGCGCCCTCCGGCCGGCCATGCCAGGAGGGAACAGGGCCGCCCTCCTCCCCCGCACCAGAGAGCAACCCCTTCCTGAGCACGCCCAGCGAGACCCCCGCCACCGTCAAGTTCCCTGCCCGCAGCCGCCGGGGCATCCTCCTCGGCCTGACCCTCCCGCAGCTGATCCTCACCGCGATCGGCGCAGCGGTCCTGCTCGCCGTCCTGATGACGCTCGGCATCATCGGCGCCTTCGCCCTCACCCCGCTGTGGGTGCTGATGGCCGTCACCGTCGTCTTCCGAATACGCGGACGGTCGCTGGCCGACTGGGCGCCGATCGCCACGCGCTACTGGCTGCGCCGTACCCGCGGCCAGCTGATCTGGCTGGCCCGCCCCTCGACCCGCCCCCGCGTCGAAGGCCTGCTCCACCTCCCCGGCACCGCCGCCTCGCTGCGCGCCGTCACCTCCCCCGACGGACGCCTCGGCGCCGTCCACGACCAGCAGCAGGCCACCCTCACCGCCGTCACCCGTGTCAGCAGCAGGGCGTTCGCCCTCCTCGACCCGTCCACCCAGGCCGACAACGTCGCCGGCTGGGGCCGGGCCCTGGCCGCGCTGTCACGATCGGGCCAGATCGCCCGGATCCAGGTGATGGAACGCACGGTCCCGAACTCGGGCGACGCCCTCCAGCGGTACTGGCTGGAGCACGGCCGTCCTTCGACGCCGGTTGCCGGTCCGATCTACGAGGACCTGCTCGCCGCCGCCGGACCGTCCGCCGCCCCCCACGAGGCGTACATCGCCATCGCGCTCGACCTGCGCGCCGCCCGCCGCCTGCAGCTGCTCACCGACGCACCCGCGGCCTGACCCGCCCGCCGCTGCCCGTCTTCCTCCACGCGAAGGACCACCATCATGCCCTCCTCCCCCCTTGCCCAGGCCCAGCGCATCCAGGCCGCCGTGTCCATCCTCGGTCCGCAGGACACCATCTCGCTCCTACGCCTGCTCAAGCTCTCCGACGGCCGCCGGCCAATGTCCGAACTGGCGGAGAAGTCGTACGGGATGACCGAAGCCCAGCTGGAGCGGCGGCTCGACGCGATGGAGGAGAACGGACTGATCACCCGTCGGCAGGAGGCTGGCACGACCGTCGTCTCCGCCACCCGGGCGGGGCGCGAGGCCGTCTCCTACCTCCAGATCCCCATCGCCCGCTGGGCCTCCGCCCACCAGGGCGTCCCCGAGTTCGGGACCGGCCCGGGCGCCTACACCGAGCAGGCCCTGGCCACGCTCAATCGGGCCCACACAGTCTCCACCGTGATGGCCCTGGCCGCCTACGGGGAGCCCGCCTACCCGAGCGAGATCCTCGACGACGCCCTGCCGACCGGCATGGACCCCAGCAGCCTCTATCAGCGGCTGCAGCAGCTGGAGGCGGACGGGATCGTCGCGCGCACCGGCGAACGCCGCACCTACATGTACGGGCTGACCACGGCCGGAACGGCCCTCGCCGATCCGCTGGATGCCATCGGCCGCTGGGCCCAGCGCCATCTCCCGGCGCCGCCGCGCTCCGAGACGACCGTCCGCCGCGCCGGCGCGCGCAACACCGCTCCCGCCACACCTGCCCGTCCGGCCCCCGCGAAGCCCTCGCCCATGCCCCCCGCCAGGGGGGCAGCCCCGGCCGTGGCGCAGGCGCAGGCGCAGGCGCCGTCGCCGTCGCCGTCGCAACTGGCGGCCACACGCGCCAAGGCAGCCTCCGTCCGGTCGGCGACCGCCGCGCTCGTCTTCAGTCACGAGGCTCCGCCGCAGCCCGCCCCTCTCATCTCCAACTCCACCGCCGCCAAGCGGCGCTGAGGACCTCCATGGATTCCACCACCACCCCGTCCCCGTCCGCTCCTCGGGCACGCCGCACAGCTGCTTCCAAGCCGAAGCCCCGGGTCGCCCCCGTCCTTCCCGACCTCTCCCGGAGCAGCCGGATCGTCGGCGTCCGGCCCGCCTACCTCGCTCTCGGCTCGTACACCTCCGTCGCCCGCGCCCGCAGGGTCCTCCAGGAGGCGTCCTGGGCCGACGCCACCCGAGACCAGGGCCACGTGTTCTCCCGCGGCGGCGTCGAAGTGGTGCTGCACGACCTCACCGACAAGCGGTACCAGCGGGAGGCACTCACCGCTCAAGGCCCCGGCTGGCACGCGACGTTCAGCTCGCAGAGCCCCGACGAAGTCCTGGCCTCCGCCGCAGAGGCGCTGGTCGAGGCCGCCATGGTCAGCGAGGAAGGAGAACCGGACCGGTCCGATCTCGACGATGCGCTCTCCTGCCTGTCCGATGCCGGGTGGGACGACGCGGACGCCCTCGGCCGCGGGGTCACGCGGGTCACCTCGCCCGACCATCTCGCAGAGGTCCTGTGTCCTCCCGACCAGGAAGCCTGGCTGGTCACCGTCGGCATGGACGGCGAGGGCTGGGAGGCCGAACTGGTGGGCGACTGCCCGGAGGCGCTCGTCGAGAGCGTCATCAGCTGCCTCGCCGCCGAGTCCCCGGCCCGCCGCCGCAGCGCCGATCTGCCGAACGCGCTGCACCGCTACCTGGAGATCGGGCCGGACCCGTACCGCTCCGACGCGGCTCGCCAGACCTCGCCGTCCGCCCGGGCCGCAGGTCCCGCCGCGACCGTCGTCACCCCTGTCCAGGGCGTCACCGCAGCCTCTCGGAGGAGCCGTTGACCACCGACCGCCACGAGGCGACCGTGCTGCTGACCGCCGACCTCCAGGAGGAGTCGGAGCAGGTCCAGGCGCTCGCCCACGCTCTCAACCTGCCCCACCACGCCCTGGACCCGGTGCGGCTGCTCAGCCGCAACCTGCTGAGCATCCTGGTCCACCTCGCCACCGTCAGCGCCTCGGCCGCCGCCGTCGTGGACGCCGCCGACCCGCCCACCGGCGCCCACCTTCGCGCGCTCGCGCGAATCGAGCAGGCACAGCAGGCCCTGCTGTCCGCCGGCGGGTCGATGGCCACCGTCCTCGACCAGCTGACCTCCCCCGACAGCACCATCACCGACGCCGCCGGGCTCGCCCAGGCCGGACGCCTGCGCGCCGGCGCGCTGCTCATCAGCGCGAGCGCCCACCTCGGGGCCGCCGCCGCCGCGCTGCGCGCCGCACCGCCCGGCTGATCCCGCCCGCACCACCAGGAGACCCCGCCGCCCGCATGCACCCCGCTTCCACCTCCCGGCCCCGCCCCACCACGCGCGACGTCCTCGCCCGCCCGCACGTGCGCGCACTGCTCGCCGGCACCCTCGTCGGCCGCCTGCCCACCGCGATGGCCCCCCTCGCGCTGCTGCTCGCCATACGGGCGGCCGGCGGTCCGGTCGTGCTCGGGGGCGTGCTCGCCGCCCTCTACGCACTGGCCGGCGCCATCGGACAGCCCCTGCTCGGCCGTCTCGTCGACCGCTCGCGCCTGGGTATCGTCTCGGCCCTCGGGGCGAGCGTGGCGTTCGTGGCGTTCAGCCTGCTCGCCGCGACCGATCTGGCCGCCCGGCCGCTCGTTGCCGCAGTCCTCGCCGTCCTCGCCGGTGCTGCAACACCGCCGCTGGAGGCTGGACTTCGCGCTCTGTGGCCGCGGCTCGTACCTGATCCGGCCGAGCAGCGGGTGGCCTTCACCCTGGACAGCGTCAGTCAGGAGATCGTCTTCGTCGCCGGGCCCCTGGCCGCCACGGCCGTGTGCGAACTCCTCTCCCCGGCTGCCGCGTTGTGGGCGTGCGGGGTCATCGGCGGCATCGGCGCCGGCGTGGTCGCCACCCGACCGCCCGCCGGCTGGCCGCCGGCCGAGCGGCGCGAGGTCCACTGGAGCGGACCTCTGCGCTCGCGCGGCCTGCTGGTCCTGCTCGCCGCGATGCTCTGCCTCGGCGTCAACCTCGGCGCCTTCAACGTCCTGGCCATCGCGCTCGCCGACCGCACCGGTGCCGGGTGGCTGACCGGGCTACTGCCCGCAGCGCTGTCCGTCGGCAGCCTGCTGGGCGGGATCGCCTACACCCGCTCCCCCTGGCCGCTCTCCCCCCAGCGCCAACTGCTCGCCGCGGCCGGCGGGTACGCGCTGTCGTTCATGCCGATGCTGTTCGCCACCGCTCCGCTCGCCGCCCTCGCCTTCGCCGTCGCACCCGGCCTCTACCTCTCCCCGCTGCTCGCCACCGCCTTCGCTCTCTGCGACGGGCTGGCGCCCCGGGGCACCGCCACCGAGGCCGGGGCCTGGCTGGTCGCGGTCGTCGGCGTCGGCCAGGCCCTCGGCACCGCCGTCGCCGGCCGCCTCGCCGAACACGGCACCGCCCCCGTCGCCACCCTGGCGGTGTTCGCCGCCGTCCTGGCCGCGGCCGTCCTCCTCCCCCGCGCCGACCTGTTCAACCCCCACCCCACCACCTCTCAGGAGACCAGCACTTGACCACCAGCACCACCGCCGCCGCCCGGATCCGCATCGTCTGGGACTGGAACGGCACCGTCCGCGACGACCTCGGCGACCACGTCGCGGCCCTCAACGCCACGCTGCCCGCCCTCGGCGGCCAGCCGATCGACGTCGACACCTACCGCTCCCAGCACCGGGTGCCGATCCGCTCGTTCTACGACCACCTCCTCGGCCGCTCGATCAGCGACGAGGAATGGACCAGCAACGACGCCGCCTTCCTCGCCGTGCTCGACCAGCGCCCGGTCCAGCTGCGCTCGGGCGTCAGGCAGGTGATGCTGGGCCTGCGCGCCCGCGGCATCCGCCAGTCCCTGCTCTCCCTCGCCCCGCACGAGCGGCTGCTCCACGAGGTACAGCAGGTCGGCATCAGCCAGCTCCTCGACCGCATCGACGGGCGCATCGGCCCCTCCGTCTCCACCAAGGCACCGGCGCTCGCCGCCCACCTCGCCGCCCTCGGCCCCGGCATCGATCCGGCCAACGTCATCGTGATCGGCGACAGCGCCGACGACGCGGTCGCCGCCCGCGCGGTCGGCGCGATCCCGGTGCTGCACACCGGCGGCCTGCACTGCCCCCAGCGCCTGGCCACCGACGGCGCCCCGCTGGTGGACACCCTGGCCGAGGCCGTCGAGGTCGGCCTCGCCGCCGTCGCCGCCCGCGCATCGGCCACGCCGTGAACCGGCTCTCCGGCACGCCCGCGCCCGCACCGACCGATCCGACGATGATCGGCACCGCGATGGTCCTCAAGGAGTTCGACGTCGGCCACCCCCGGGACATACCGGGCGTGCGCGACGACGAGGGAAGCCTGATCGCCAGCTCGGCCTCCGAGGTCCTTCGTGTCGCGCGTCGCCTCGACCAAGTCCAGCAGAACATGGTCGCCAGCGCCCGCAGCATCCGCGGCGACGTACAGCGCGTCATCGACGGCCTCGACACCGACATGCCGCTGACCACCGGCGTGCTCGGCACCAGCGCCCACACGCTCGACCTCCTGTGTGCCCGCCGCGCCGAGCTCCACCAGCGCCTGGATCGCCTCATCGGGCTGCACAAACTGCTGGCCTCCCAGACACCGGCCGAGCCCGCCACGCCGGCGCGGGCGCCGGAGCGACAGCGCGCGACCGAGCCACCCCGGCCGGTGAAGCTCAGTTCCCCCCAGCGCCTGGCCCTCGACGCCGTCGCCCGCGGCAAGGTCACCGTGCAGGAGAGCGGCATCCGGCACGGCCAGCAGATCATCAGTCCGGGCATGCGCGTCAGCGCCGTATCGGTTAACTGGCTGATCGACCGCAAATTGGTCGATCACGACATGAGCCGGTCCTTGTATGTGGGGCGAAAGCTTCGGCTGACGCCCGCCGGTGCCCGGGTGCACGCCTCCCTCGCCGGGAGCCCCGGCACCGAGGCAGCATCCCCGACCGCCGCGACGCCGGGCCGGGACACCGCTTCTGCGGCCCAGGAGCCCCCAGCCCGCCGAGCGCCGCACCGATGACCGAGACTACCGACGCCGACTTCGGCCTGGCCGGCCTCGACCCCGCCACCGCCGACGACACCGTCGGCGCCCGCGTCCTGCATCACAGCGGCGTCGACCTCGCGGTGGAGCACGCCCCCGGTCTGCGCATCAGCACCGCCTTGGGCGCGGTCGACGGCCGCCACATCGCCGCCGTCATCACCCGCGACCAGCGCGCCGGCACCTACACCATCCGCCTGCACCACACCGGCGACAGTGCCGACGCCCGCACGTGGCTGGCCACCCAGGCGGCACGGGCGACCGCCTCCGCCACGCCGACCTCGACCCGCCGCACCGCCGCCACCGCGCGCAGCACCCGGACCAGCCCAACCGGCCCCGGCCCGGCCGCCGCCTCCGCCGCGCCCGCAGGCCGATCCGCAGTTCGCCACCGCTGACCCAGGAGACGCCATCGCCCCCACCGCCAGCTCCGCCCTCGGCTTCGACACGTACGACCTGGAGCCCGCTGACGAGGAGAGCGAGGAAGTCCTCTCGCGCCTTGCCGTCCGCGAGAGCGCGTTCATGTTCCTCACCGCGCAGCACCAGGGCGACCCGTCCACCCGGCTGCGCACCAGCTACGTGACCGCCTTCGACAGGTCCGCCATCTACGGCATCCCCGGTGAGCCCGACATCGTCGCCGTCCACCTGGAGCGTGACGACAGCGCCGACACCATCCGGGCTGCCATGACGACCGAAGCGCTGGTGCCGCTCGCCGAACGCTGGCTCATCTCCCGGGGAGCAGACCCCGAGCAACTCGCCCAGACCACGATCCCCATCCGCCCAGCCGACCCGCTCACCCGGCAGACCGAGGAATTCCTGCGTTCCTCCGGTGACCGCTTCACCGTGCGCGCCAGCTACACGGACGAGAGCGAGCCGTACGACATCTGGGTCATCGCGCAGGACACCGCCCCCTCCCCCGTTGAGGCCCCGATGCGGGTCTGGCACAACCGGCGGCAGGTCGGCGACGACACGTACACCCTCCGCGAGGGCGGTTTCGCCGACCTCGACGCCGCGTACGCGTGGACCCGGGACACCAGCGCCCCGCTTCCGCCCGTCACCTCGCCGAGCGCCCGCGCCGCCGCCGCCCGCCAGAGCACCGTCCCGGCCACCGGCAGGCCGCGCCTCAACCCGACGTCAGCTCAGCCGCCGCCCGGCCCCGGGCGTCCCCGCTCCCGTTGATTCCCTCCCCGACCACGTCACCCAGGGCCACCTTGATCGCGACATCACACATCCACGTCCAACCCGTCTACCTGGCCACCTCCGTCACCACGCCCATGCCCCACCACGGCTGGATGCAGCTGACGACACCGACGGCTGCCGGGCTTCCTGAAGACCGGCGCTCGGCGGCCGGCCTGCGGTTCGCCCACCCCGTACGGCTGCGCCCGGCCGCCACCACGACCGGCCCAGCCCCGGGCACCACCGGCCCCTCCAGGAACCGCCGGTGAACGACACCGCCTCCAGCGCAGCAGCCGGAACGCGACGAGCCGACCGCGATTCGGGGTCGGCAATGGCCGCCTTCACCCAGGCGCTCGCGCTTCGCCTGCCCGGCGAGTGGGTCGCCGACGTCATGGATCTGCCGACCACGACCGCCCGCACCACACTGCACGACCGGCTCTGGGACCTCGCCACCGCCGACTGGGCGCTGGGCGAGTTCAGGTACACCAGCGCCGGGGTCCTGCGCGGTCCGGCGGGCCGCGAACTGCTGGTGCTGCCCCGTCCCGTCCCCCACGCAGGGCAGTACATCGTCGCCCCGCTCCTGCCGATGGTGTTCGGCCGCACGACGGACGACGTCGAGCACCTCTCCCCGCACGGCATCACCGTCTCCCCCGATCCGGCCCGCGCTGCGGCAGCGGTGACCGGCCGGCTGCTCCCCCGCTACAACCGGGCAATCCGCAACGCCCTGCCGGACTTCTCCCCACCCACCGAACTACAGCCCTGGGGTAGCACCTTCTCCCCCTCCGAGCGCGATCCGGCCGTGCTGCGCGCCTCCGTCCTCGACGTGCTCGCCGTCGCCGAGTTCAGCGTGAACGACACGGCCGGTCTGGCAGAGGTCCTCCCCGGGGCCAGCGAGTACGTCTCCGGCTATGCCAGGGCACCGCTGGTCCACGCCGTGACAGTGCAGGCGCTGCTCTCCACTGCGGGACTCGGCAGCGTCTCCCCCCTCGACCCCGACACTCCGCTGCACCTTCGGAGCCTGTCCGCCCTTCCCCTGTCCGAACAGCAGCGCCTGCTGCGGCAGACCGCCGTACGCCTCGCCGAACCGCCAGCCACCTCAAGGTCGTCAGCTGCCCGCGTCCGCTCCGCCGCTCCTCCGCCGGCCGGCCCGGTCCGGCTGGCGCCATCGCCCCCGCCACCCATCGTGTTGCGCGGCGCCGCGCCGACGCGCTGAGCTCCTGCCCCTTCGACCCGCCCCTGGGAGACCACCATCCCCTCTTCTCCGGCTCCCGGCTCCGGTGTCGGCCTCGACATCTACCCGTACGGGCGCGCCGTGGCCCGTGAGGCCCTTCACGACGCCCATGTGCTGGCCGGGCGCGTGCCCGTCCTCGACCAGCTCGCCGCCACGGCCGCCCACCGCACCGAGCACGCCCCGCGCCTGGCCGCCGCCGCCCTCTCGGACGCGGCGTACCTGCTCGCGCACGCCGTCGACCCCAGCATCGAGCACGCGCTCGAATGGCGTGTCCCTCGCATCCTCGCGAACCTGGACCACGCTCCCGCGAAGGTGCGCGACAGCGCCTTCGCCAAGGCAAAGCGGGCGGCCGATCACGTCCCCGCCCTGCCGGACGCCAATGGGCGCTCGCCGGCTCCGCTGACCGGCCCGGCCCTCTCCTGGCCGGCCGACGACGCCCTGCGCGAGCAACTCGTCTACGCCGTCCACACCGGCCTGCGACTCGCGGAGATGCGGTACACCGGAACCGAGGTGAGCGACGACCGGTGGAAGCCAGGAGCCGTGTCGCTGCCCGAAGCCCTGCACGGGGTCAGCGCCGAGGCCTGCCGGCTTTTCGACCTCGACCCGCCGTGGGTGCCGTTCGTCGACGTCCAGGTGGCCCACGCCGTCGCCCGCGGCAACGAACTGCCGATCGGCGCAGGCCCGTTGGATGAACGGATCCCCTCCTACATGGCCCACGTCGTGCGGCTGGAGCCCATCACCCAGGCCGACACCCTGTCCGTGGCCCGCATGGACTTCGCCACCCGCAGCCTGGAGGAAGCAGCCGGCGGGCCCGGCCAGGCCCTGTCGGCCCGCGCGGTGGCCGCACGCCCCACTCAGGACCACGCGCCCGTCGGCCACGCTCCGGAGCCCGGCGTCACGAGCACCGGCATCGCCCCGGGGAACCGGAGAGCCCTGCGGTGACCTCCGACCCCCGCTCCCGGCTGGTCGGCATCGCGCCGCCCTACCTCGCCGGCGGCCCGGCCGACTACCAGGAGGTGCTGCACCTCCTGCGCCGCGACCACGGCTGGTTCGTCACCACCCACGGCCACGGCGTGCGGGCCCTCAGCCCATGCGGCCGGGTGAAGATCCACGAGGCCCGCTGGTCCACCAACGGGCCGGCGCTGATCCTGAGCGAGGAGGCTCCGGACAGCAGCCTCCTCTGGTACGCGACGATCAGCCGCCACACCCCAGTCGAGTTCGTCCTGCCCGCCGTCGCCGTCCTCGCCGCCGCGCTCCGCGACGGCCCCCAGACGCCCCACAGCCCGCCGAACGGCGACGCCGAAGTCGACTTCGAACGCTGGTCCCCCGCCCCGGGGTGGACGGTCACCTTCTCCGGCGAGGACTACCAGGTGCACGATCCGCCCGACACCCTGGCCAGCTTCGTCCTGCGCCGGCCCGGCCCGGGCGAGAGCAGCTTCCCGCGCCAACAGGAGCCCGGCTACAGCTTCTTCGGCGGCCCCGAGGACAGCCCCCACCACTGGAGCGCCGAGTTCTCACCCGGCTCCCCGCCCGCGGTAGTGGCCGCGATGTACCGCGCCGTCGCCGACCCCGCACCCGTGGTACGCCGCCCGGCCGAGGTCCCGCCGTTCCACTGGCCCCACGCCACGATCGTCCCGCTCGCCGCCCCCGCACCGGCCCGCAGGATCGCCGCCGCCACGCGCACCACCACCGCACCACCGCAGCCGCCGACGGTGAAGCCGGCCAAGGAGCCCGCCCAGAGCCCCGCTCGCCGCCGGACCCGATGACCCGAAAGGCCCGACCATCCGCACCACCTCCGAGTACATCGCCGTCGTCGAGACCGCGACCCGCGGCATCAAACAGGCCGCCGCCGACTGGGACGCCGTCAACGACGGCTTCTGCGACGCCGACGGCAACATCGTGGACACCGACGGCTGGGACACCGGCATCGTCGCCCGCGACCTGGCCGCCTGGCAGCACTACATGGAGCTCCTGCCGTGCGCGGCCGGCTTCCTGCTGCGGGTCGGCGCGGTGGCCACGGCCGACCCGCCCGACCCAAGGCTCCTCCACAGCAGGCGGGCGCTCAGCACCGCCTACCACTCCAGCTGGCGGCGGATCAACCACATGATCACCATGGCCCACGAACTCGACCACCCACTGACCGAGGAGATCGCCGCCGAGATCTGGCACGAGATGAACGAGTGGGCCGACCACGCCCCCGTCCTGGTGGACGCCTACCGCCGCCTCCACCCCGAACCCGGCCACGCCCTCGAACCGCGCTCGGCCGCAACGGCCCGCACCACCACCGCCCTGCCCGCGCCGACCCAAGCCCCAGCCGCCCACCCCGACGCCACCCGGCCCCCGCGAACACCTCGGAGAACACCCTGACTTCGTCCTTCCCCGGCACCGACGCGCCCACCGACCCGGACACCTGGCGCGAGTACTTCGTCTCGCCGCGCTACCTCGCGCCCGGCGCCGGCCTGCCCGACACCGCGATCGGCCATCTCGCCAACGCCCGCTGGCTCATGGGCGACGACCCCGTGGCCAACGTGTACCTCGCCTCGCCGGACCTTCGGATCCGGTTCGGCTTCCTCCCGGAGACTCCCGGCCCGCTGTGGAAGGCCACAGCCTCCCCCGACCCCTTCCACGGCGAACCGGCCTGGATCGTCACCATGGACGACAACACCCCCGCCGAGATCGTCGCCGACTTCACCACCGACCTCGTCACCGCCCACGCCGAGGGCCCCGAGCACTACCTGGCCGACACCTACCCGACCGACCTCGACGAGACCCTCGCCGCGGCGGGCTGGCGCACCGTCGAGGACGAGCGCCTCACCCACCTGCTGTGGCAGTCGCCTGACGGCTACGCCGAGGTCCACCACCTCCCAGGGGACCTGGACCCGAAGGCCGAACTCGCCGGCACCAAGGCCCGCTGGGTGATCAACGGAGGCACCGACGACGAACGCTGGTGGATCACCGCGTCCTCGGGGACGCCGACCCGCCTGGTGTCCTCCCTGTACGCCGCCGTCGTCAACCCGGCCCCCGTCCGCCGCTACGGCGCCGACCTGCGCACCCTGCCCGCACAGGCCACCGTCAAGCCGGTAGCCCCGGTCCGCGGCAACTCCCGTGCCCTGGCCGCACACGCAGGAAGCGCCCTCATCCGCTCGGCCCAACCCGCCAACACCGCCTCCCCGGCGCCGACGGCCTCCCCCGGCACGGAACACCGGACGTTCTCCCGATAGCTCCCCAACCACACACCCACGTCATCATGTTGCGCCCTCAGCCCGAGCCCCTGTCCGGCCAGCTCCGGGTTCTCTGAGGACACGAACGCCATGCTGTGCACCGGCAACTGACCCATCAGATTGAGTGTCGAGTCTTCGGCCTTCCCGATCTCGTCATACACCGACAGGCCCAGAACCGAACAACACGGAGAGATCCTGACCTCGCATCCTCTCGACTCCGTCGCCAACGTCAAGGCCAGCGCCGCGGCACCGCACGAACTCGCCGACCACCTCACCACCGCCGACACCGATCAGCTCGACCAACTCCTGGAACACCTCCATGAGTCGGCAGCGCCAGCAGAGCGCACCGCCCAGCCGTTCGTGTCGATCCGGCACACCAACACCGGCGAGATAACCACCACCAGGTACAACGCCGCCGCCCTGCGAATCTTGGTCCAGTCCGGTTTCGAGGAGACTCCTGGCTGCGCCTGCCCAGCAATGGAAACCAGCACGGACCGGACGCACGGGGCTGCTCGGCAGCCTGCGACCTGCTCGCCGCCCGCCACCCCATGCGCCTAGACCGAGCCCTCGGCCAGCCAGTGAGCCGACGGTACGTCCCTGTCGGGCACACCCGCGTCCACCAGCGACAAGACCTCCCGCGCCGAGGACGCCCGCGCCATCCCGGTCCAGCCGGGGGCCAGGGCACGGGCGATCCGGCCCGAGCACGTTCCGTGGGCGGACCGACCCGGTAGTCCTCCCGTCCCTGTCCCTCCGACAGCTGTCCCTGCCCACGTCGGTGACCGACAAGGGCATCCGGACCGTCTTCGAACCCACCGCAACCTCGCCGTGATCGCTGGTGCCCCTGCGCTGCTGGAGACCCCCTGAGCACCACCGACCCTGACCGTGTACCCCCTGCCGGGCCGGGCGCCGACGTCGGCACAGGCCCTGGTCCGCTCCGATAGCGGCCCGTCTTTCCAGCACATTGCCAACTCCGCACGCGAACTCGTTGAAGGATCCTCGCTTTGACCACACCCGGACCGCCCGTCACTTCAACACACGCCAGGCCGGGCGAGCTGCGGGCCAAGGTGGCCCGTCTGCTGGCCGACCGACCGGCGGACCCGCTCACCACCGGGGAAATATCCAAAGCGCTGGGCCACTCCCACGGTGCCGTCCAGCAAGCGGTCAACACCCTGGTGGTGCGCGGCGAGGCCGACCGGCTCGGCACCGGGAAGCAGTTCCGCGCGAACGCGAAGACGGCCGCAGCCGCGGCGGTCGCGGTGATCAGCCGACCGGGAACCCACTCTCCCCGCGCCGCTGCGGCCACGGCCCGCACGAGCGCTCCCGCAGCGAACACGCCGCCCAAGCAGGGCGGCGGCCCGATCCGCCGCGCGGGGGGCCAGCTCTACCACCCCCGAGAGCTGGCCGACTTGCCCGACGTCGAGGCGCTGAATCGCTTGCGCGATGCCGACGTGCCGGTGCTGCTCTACGGCCCGCCGGGCACCGGCAAGACGAGTTTGGTCGAGGCCGCGTTCCCTGACCTGATCACCGTCGCCGGCGACGGCGACACCACGGTCGGCGACCTGATCGGCGAGTACACGCAGGACGACGGCGGAGGCTATGTCTTCCGCTACGGTCCGCTGGTCACCGCGATGACCGAGGGCCGCGCCCTACTGATCGACGACGCCACCCTGATCTCCCCCATGGTGCTGGCCTCCCTCTACCCGGCCATGGACGGGCGCCGCCAGATCCAGGTCAAGGCCCACCGGGGCGAGACCATCAAGGCCGAGCCGGGCTTCTACGTGGTGGCGGGCCACAACCCCGGCGTCCACGGGGCGATCCTGACGGAGGCGCTGTCGTCCCGGTTCAGCGTGCAGATCCAGGTCGGCACGGACTACGACCTCGCCCTGGCCCTCAAAATCGATGCCCGGGTGGTCCGGGTCGCCCGCAACCTCGCCCGCCAAGTCGAACTCGGCGAAATGGGCTGGGCCCCCCAACTACGGGAACTGCTCAGCTACCAGCGGACCGAGGCGGTCCTCGGCACCAAGGCCGCACTCGCAAACCTGGTCGGCATCGCACCCACCGAGGACCGCGACGCCGTCGCCACCGCCGTCAGCAAGATCGCCGGCGTCACGCAGGTCGCGCCCCTCACCCTCGGCAGGCAGCTCTCCCCCGCGACCGCCTCAGCCGCCCGGCAGCCCCCAGGCAGCACCACACCCACGCTCCGGGGGCCCTCACGATGAGTACCCACCATCACGTCCAGTCCTCCGCCACCTCGCCCGACGACGACGCCGACCTCGCGCGCTGGGACGACGACGGCGCCCCGCCCGCACAGCCACCCTCCTCCCCGGCCGCGTGGCTGCGCGTGGGAGCCGAGCTCGGCGATCGGCTGGTCGCCCTGTCCGGCCGCCAGGACCTGCTCGTCACCTGCCGCCCCGGCACCCGCAGCGGCGCACCCGCAGCGTACTTCCCCGGCCTGGCGGAGATCGAGTTCGACTCCGGCCTGTTCGCCCCCCTCCAACCCCATGAGGTCCATCCACGGATCGTGGGCGACGAGGAACGCTATCCCGCCGCCTGGGGAGTGCTCGTCCACGAGGCCGCCCACGCGGCCCACTCCGCATGGACGGAGCCGTCCGACGCGGACCCCCGCGTCGTCGAGGCCGCGCTCCTGCTGGAGGAGAGCCGCGCCGAAGGCGCCCACCTGACCAGGCGGCCCGCCGACCGCACGTACCTGCGCACCAGTGCCCGGACCCTGGTCATGCCCGACATCGCCAACCCCCGCGTCCAGGGCGTCGAGCACGCCGCCAGCGTGGCGGCCCTGATCCTTGGCCGCCGGGACGCCGGCATCCTGGACGCCGGCGAAACCAGGGCCGTTGCCGACCTGTGCGAACGGGCGCTGGGCGCCGACCTGTTGGCCACCCTCACCGGCATCTGGACCGCAGCCCATCGGGCCTCCGACCACGACGCCACCACCATGCTTCAGCACGCTCAGGACTGGTGCGACGCTCTGGACACCGCTGCCCCCGCCCTGCCCATGCCGGAGGACCTCACCGATCTACTGTCCGCCGCTGCGACGGTCGTCATGGACAGCATGGACGCCAACGACGCCGCCGACCTCGCGGCACAAGCCGCCGCGAACAACGCCATCGCCGCGCGGTCCAAGGCGAAAGCCCAGAACCAGGCCCAGCAGGCCGGCCAGCGACGCAAGGCCGCCGCAATCGCGAAGTCGGTCTTCAACTCCGGCGGCACCACCGTCAGCCCCGACGGCACACCAGCGCCCTACGGCAACCCGATCACCGGCACCCGAAAACCCACTGCCGCCGAGCAGACCGCCGCCGCGCACCTCAGCCGCGCGCTGCGCGCCGCGGCCTTTCGTGAGCGGACCGAGGAGCGGACCACCAGCCCCACCCCACCCGGCCGCCTCAACATGCGCCAGGCCCTCGCCCGCGACGCCCAGCGTGCGGCAGGGTCGGTTCCCACTGCGCAGCCGTTCACCCACACCCGCCGCCGTCACTCTCCCGCCCCACCGCTGCGGGTGGGCATCGCCGTCGACGTCTCCGGCTCCATGTCGGCGGCCTGCAAGCCTATCGCGTCCGCCGCCTGGATCGTGGCCCGCGCAGCGGCCCTGACCGACCCCGACTCCCGCACCGCTACCATCGCCTACGACCATGACCTGACCGCGCTGATCCGGCCCACCCACCGGGCGCCAGAGCGCGTGGTGATGTTCGATGCCGACGGTGGCAACCACAACCTCGGCGCCGCCATCGACGCCCTGGACCACGGTCTCGACCTCAGCCGTCCCGGCGCCGGCCGCCTCCTCGTGATCGTCACCGATGCCCATTACATCGGCTCCGAAACCGCTCAGGCCGTCACCCGGATCAAACGCCTGACAGCCGCTGGCTGTGCCGTACTCCAGCTCACCCTCACCGCGGAATCCCTCCACCTGCCGGGAACCACCCTGCTCCACCTGCCTCGGCCCTCCAGTGCTCCCGCCGCCATCGCCAGGGCCGCCACCGACGCCATCCGCAAGACACGCTGAGACGCCGGCTGAGGCGTTGGGCTTGGTGTGGCAGACCTCGCCGCCAGTTTCGCCAACTTCACCGAGAATCCGCCGGGTTCATCTAGACAGGACGCCCCGGGCCGGGCCTGGGGGCGCTAGTCGTGCCCGGCGTTCTTGTTCGCCTCTGGCAGACGCCACAAACTACGCAAACAGACCATCGGCAAGGAACCATGGACACCTTCGACAGGAAGGTGATCCTCATGACCGTCACGGTCACCGCCCCCACCGTCCCCGGGCTCGTACAGGGCGGCCGCATCGAGCACCGGAAGTGGCTGACCGGCGAGGGCAGCCCCTACCTGATCAGCGACTTTCTGGCCCTCCACCAGTGGAGTTGGGTCGCCGACCCGCGCGGCAGCATCCACGCTGCGTCCCCCGACACGCGCGTCTACCTCGGTTACGCGCCCGACGACCCGGACGCGGACACCTGGACGATCGCGGTCACCGGCACCGCCCACGGCCCCGGCTGGAAGGCCACCTTCGACCGTCATGCACCGGTCGAGCTGGTCCTCGACCTGCTGACCGCCATGCACACTCGCACCACCCGCTGATCCAGAAGGGCTTGGCCATCACCACCGGCAGCAATACCAGCGAATCCGACATCACCCGGGACCTCACGTCCGCGCAGTACCTCGCCATCGCCGCAACCGTCTCCACCGCCGTCACCGCCGTGATCTGCGCGGGCCTCCATGAACCCCTGCTCGCCCTCGCAATGCTCCTGACCTGCCTCCAGCAGGTCACTCTCCAGATGAAGCTTCAGCGCCTCCAGCGCACCACGATCACCGCCTTCGCCGCCGGCCGCATTCCCCGCCAGCGCGACAAGTCCAACTGACCGCCGCCCCGGCACCGCCCCCCTCGTGCCCCCGTCGCCCAGGAGGCAGCACCCGTGAAGAGCACCGCCCGCCCCGGGAACAACCATCGGCTCAAGCTGTTCGGTCGGGTTGTCGTCATCGACGCTGCGGGTGCAACGGTCCACTACAGCGCCCGCTGAGCACCTGTCCGCCCCGGCAAAGAACGAAATTGCCGCTGCCCCCCCTTCCCCACGCCAGGGAAGGGGGGCAGCGTGCTGTTGGCCTAATAAGTGGCTGTTGTCTTTCCGGGCTTGAGAGCTGGGTTTCCGCTGGTCGGGCATATGGTCGGCGGCCTCGTGGCAGTGGTGACGTGTTGTGTCGTCGCTCGGGTGGAGGTCGGGATGCCGCCGGTCGTGGGGCTGCTGGAACAGCGCGAGCTCACCGCTCGCCGCCGCGTGGACGAGCTGCGTGAGGAGGCGGACCGCATCCACGCCGAGCTGGACATGGCCGAGCGGGAGTGGAAGGAGTGGGTTGTCGCCCGCTCGCGCGTCGGCGAGGTGCTGGCCTCGGGCGAGGCCGCCGGCGAGGACCTGCCGGCTCCCGCTGGACAGCGGGTTCGGTCCGAACAGGCTCACGCGGCGAAGTCGAAGTCCGTGGTGCCGGTCTGGCGCGCGGGGCTGTCCTGGTCGGCGCTGTCGGTGGACTACCAGCGCATCCTGCGGGCCCTCGCGGACCGGGACCGGCTCGGTCAAGGCCCGTTGACGTGCCAGGAGATGGCCGTCCGCTTCGGCCTGGACCCGGTGCCGGGGAAGGTGGAAGCCTTGCGGTCGAAGGCGAAGCGGCTGGTGGCCCGGGGCTGGGTGGTCGAGTCGGCGCCGGGCAGGTTCACGCTCGCGAAGGCCGTGGTCGGGTAAGGCGGCGCGTCATGAGTTGCGTCATCGACCAGTAGACCATCGCCTCTGCGCTGCCGATGGACCGTTCGAAGTCCCGCACGAGGCGGCGGCTTCGCATCAGGTGGGCGAAGAACCGCTCCACGATCCACCTCTTGGGCATTACGACGAAGCCCCGCATGTCGTCGCTGCGCTTGACGATGGCCAGCATCACGGCGAGAACGGCGAGGCTGTACTCGACGAGACTGCCGGTGTAGCCGCCGTCTGCCCAGGCCGGGGTCAGCCGGTGGTGTGCGGCGGCGACCCGGCCGAGCAGCACCTGGGCAGCGGCACGGTCGCCGACGTCTGCGGCCGTGACCATCACCCCGAGCGGCAGTCCGAGCGTGTCGACCACGACGTGCCGCTTGCGGCCGTTGATCAGCTTGCCGCCGTCAAAGCCGCGGCTGTCGGCGCCGACGACGGCGTCGGCCTTGACCGACTGGGAGTCGATCACGCCCGCGCTCGGCTCCGGATCCCGCCCGGCCTGTTCACGAACCTGGCGGCGGAGCCGGTCGTGGAACTCTTTGACCAGGCCGTGGTCGCGCCAGCGGCGGAAGAACGCGTAGACGCGGTCCCACGGTGGGAAGTCGATCGGGATGGCTCTCCACTTCGTGCCGTTGTCGACGAGGTGGCGGATCGCGTCGAGTATCGCGCGGTGGCGGTACGCCTCGGGCTGGCCGCCTCGGCCGCGAAGCCAGCCCGGCACCGGCAGCAGCGGCCTGGTCACTTCCCACTCGGCGTCCGACATGTCGGACGGGTATCGGCGCTCGCGGACCGCGTGGTCGCCGGCGTTCCCGAACCTGTGAGCCAGGCAGTCACACGCGAGAGTGGCCGCAGTGGACCTCGCCTCCGCGATGCCGTGGAAATACGACAACAGGGCCTCCTGGAAAGCTCGTTGGTATAGACACCCACTGAGCTACCAAGAGGCCCTGCCTTCATGCCGCACGGCCGCCACGGTCACCCGATCGGGCTCATCGCGGGAAGCGGCCGGTACACGCCTGGGGTACGCGCGCACTGCGCCTTTCCGGCGTGTACCGGTAGTCGACCGTCCGATGAGCCCCCTTCTGCCCGGCGGTGGTGTACGGCCGCGGGGCTGCGGGGCCGGCCGCGGCCGGGGCTGTCGGTTCCCGGAGTTCAGTCTGCCGGGGGTTCGTCGGCGATGAGGTCCAGGAGTTGGTCGGGGGTGAGGGTGGCGAGGTCGACGGAGCGGTCGGCGTGGACAAGTCGTGCCGTCGTCTGCTCGCTGGAGAGCTGTCGGGCTCGTTCGATGAGTTCGCCGGCGCGGCGGCGCTTGCGGATGCGATCGGCGATGTCGGCGACCGCGAGTACGGCGGAGGGCACCGACAGGAGCAGTGACGCCACCGCCACGGGGTCGACGCCCTTGGTGTCCGGGCCAGTCGCCCTTGCGGGCGGCGCAGTGGCACCAGCGGGGTGGCCCCAGCTGGCGGAGACCGCCGCGATGCTCTCCCGGGCGGCTTCGGCTTCCGGGCCGAAAAACTCGATGATCATGATTCCTCGTCTTCGTCGCTGATGGTTTCCATGAGTTCGTCAGCCTCGGACACGATGTCTTCTGCGCCGATCACAGCGGCAGCGGCCCGGCACTCCTGGAGTACTTGTCGGGCCTGGGCGCGTGCACCCTCGGCCAGCATCACCACTCCCAGAGCGATCCCGACGACCGCGATACCGTCCAGCCGTCGCAGTTTCAGGAAGTGCTGGAACGAGGTGACCAGTCTCGGCACTACTGCCCGGAGGTCCCCACGGTCCAGGTCGATTCGGTCCAGGTCGATTCGGGCCAGGTCCCAGTTCGCTGCTGCGATGCCGTGGATGTCGCCGAGCCGTGCATGGACTTCCAGCCGCTTCAGGTGTAGCTCAACGGCTTCGTCGACCTCTCCGCGCTGCTGCAGGACGTCTGCGATCTTGCCCCAGGTGACCGCGACGGAGCGGGTGTCGCCGATCCGTTCGAAGGCTGGCAGTTCGACCTCGCGGCGGATCCGCAGGGCCTCCTCGACCTCCCCGCGCTTCTGCAGGACGTCCGCGATCTTGCCCCAGGTGACCGCGGCTTCGCGGGTGTCGCCGATCCGCTCGTACGCCGGCAGTTGGACCTCGCGGCGGATCCGCAGGGCCTCCTCGACCTCCCCGCGCTGCTGCAGGACGTCCGCGATCTTGCCCCAGGTGACCGCGGCTTCGCGGGTGTCGCCGAGGTCGGTGAACAGTTCCCGGGCCTGGTGGAGCAGGCTCTCGGCCTGTCTGGTCTCGCCGCGGGTGAGCAGGCGGCTGGCGTGGTCGTGGAGGACTGCCGCGTGGTCTGCCTGGTCGGTGTGCTGCTGGTTGGTCTGGATCTGCTGGACGGCGCGGCGCAGGAGGGTGTCGGCACAGTCGCCGTCGCCGCTGGTGACAGCCGCGTCGGCGACTGTGCGGAGCAGGGTCAGGGGGACCAGGTGGTGGTGGCGGTCGAGGAGGGCGATGGCGTCGTGGCCGAGTTCGGCGGCGTCGGAGGCAGAGCCCCAGTGCAGGGCGGACACGGCCGCGGCGGCGCAGTCGGCGGTGATGGCGGGGTGGTCGGCGTCCAGTGCGAGGCGGGTCAGTTGCAGGTCCAGGTCGCTGCCGCGCCGGGTGCGGGGTGCGGGGCCGCCCCATCGGGTGTGGAGCGCCTCGACAGCCAGGGCGGCCAGGGCGGTGCGCTCGTCGGGGCTGAGGGGGGCCAGGTGTCCGGCGGCGAGGGCGTTGACGGCCACGGCGGTCACAGGCCAGTGGTAGTCGTCCGCGAAGGCGTCCAGGAGGCCGAGGCCGCGCAGGCGGGCCGCTGACCCGCCGACTGCTTCGGCGAGGGTGTCGACGACGAGTTGCGGGACGGGGAGGGTGAACAGGGTGCAGGCCCGCAGCAGGTCGCGGTGAGCCGGGCCGGCCTGCTGGAGGAGGGTGTCCAGGGCCAGGTTCTCCAGGAACACGGACAGGTCGGGGTCGCTGGCCGGGGCGCCTTGGCTCAGGTACGCCTCCATCGCGGCGACGGCGGCCTCGGCGCGGGCCAGGTCGACCTGTGCGCCGTAGACCAGGCGCAGCACGATGAGGTCCTGGAGGCCGGGGTTGCCGCGGCTGACGTCCATGGCGCGTCGGGCCAGGTCTGTTCGTCGGGCCGGTTCGGTGTCCGGGGTTCGGTTCTCGGTGGTGGCGAGGTCGTGCTGGCGGCGGTGGAGTTTGTGCTGGGCGGCGGGGGACAGTGGTTGGAGCTGGACCGGTTCCAGGCGGCTTTCCAGGCCGTCGAGGGTGAAGGTGTAGCGGCTGGTGAGGACGAGTCGGCTGTCGGTGGTGGCCGGGTCGAACGCGGCCAGGACGTCGGCGAGCACCTGGGCGGCCCCGTCGTGCAGGCGGTGCGGGCCGTCGGGGTCGGCGGTCAGGACCTGTTCGAGGTCGTCGATGACCAGCAGGAGAGGCCGGCGGGTGCCCTGGGCCTGGGCGCAGGGTCCGGTCAGCAGGTCGACCAGGAGCGCTCTGAAGCGGTCCGGGTGTTCGCGGACGTCGGCGCGGCGGTCCCGTAGCAGGTCGCGGGCGTCGGGGTGGGGTTCGACGGCGGTGGCGATGGCGTCGAGGACCGCCGCGCGGGTGTAGTCGCCGAAGACGACCGCGACGGCCCGCTCGGGGAGGCGGTCGGCGATCCGGGCGGCCAGGCTCGACTTGCCCAGCCTGCCCTGCCCGTGGAGCAGCACGCCCCCGTGCCGGCGTCCGCGCAGGGCCCGCAGGGCCTGCTGGAGTTCGGGGCGGCGGCCGACGAACATGCCGGCTGCCGCGACCGGGACGTCGTGCTTGCTGCCCAGGAACGCCGTGGTGGCGTGGTGCGCGGGCACCATCCGGCGCTTGACGGTTCCCGCGACCAGCGGGCCGCCGCCCGCCGGCCCCAGCCACAGCCGTGCCAGGTGCCAGTCGGCGCGCACGTGCTCGTCGGGGGACTCCAGTAGCTCGCGGCGGGCGGCGGCCACCGCCTCCGCAACGGCGGCGCGGCGGCCGAGCCGGGCGTAGAGGTGCTCGGCGAAGAGGGTGGCGGCCCGGTCGCCGACCGAGCCGTCCCAGCCGATCACCGCCGGGATCCCGGCGGCCACCAGTTCCGTGGCCAGCGAGTGCGCCACCGCCGCCCCCGCACCCGCGCCCTCCGCGCCGCGGCGTCCGGCGCCCGCGGGCAGGTGCCCGGCGACGTCCGCGCCGGTGGCCGTCAGGCAGGCCGACACGAACACCAGCCGCGGCTTCGGCGTCAGCAGGCCTACCAGTTCCCTCGCTCTGGTCGGGCGCCCCTGTCCCAGGTCGTCCTCCAGCAGCAGGACCGGCATGGCGGCAGCCTCCGGGCTCTCGCGCCAGTTGTGCAGTCCGTGGCACGACAGGTGAACCACCGGCATACCTCCGAGCTCCGCCAGCCGCATCCCCAGCCGCTCCGGGGTGCCCGAGTCCTCGACGACCAGGTCCAGGCCCGTCTCCCCGACGGCCCCGAGGATCGCCAACTCCTCTGCCTCGTAGTCGAGTTCGTGCTGGCTGCGGGGGGCGGAGGCCATGAACGCGACCCCGAGCCGCCGGTCGTCCAGCGGATCCGCCGGGCCCGGGCGGCCGAGCCGCCGCGCCACCGCGAACTGCTCGGGCTCCTCGACGAGGAACCCGCCGCCGGGAGTGGCCAGCAGCTCGACGGGGGCCCGCAACAGTGCCCACTCCGCGGCCGACGGCCTCCTCGGCCCCCGGACCTCGAACAGCACCGGCGCCGCTGCCTCGTCCAGCAGCCGCGTCAGCCATCGGCGGTCCCCGTCCAGCCACCCGTACAACTCGCGCCCCAGCGCGAGCAGCACCTCCCGCCGGGAACCACCACGCACCGCGTCCACGTACCGGCCCGCCACCCCGGTCAACCAGTCGACATCGGACTCCCGCAGCAGCCTGCGCGAACCCAGCCACTCACCCCCGACAATCAGCTCGAACCCGTCGTCCTCCACCACCAGCCCAGTGATTATCCCGCACCCCCACATCGCACCCGGCCCGCACCCCCAGCGTGCATATTCCCACCCGGACAGCCGCGTTGGATACCGAACACCGTTTCCGCTGGCTGGATCGTGCCCCAGGAGCCGGGTAGGGAAGCCCCATCCCTACCCGGCTCATGCCTCGTCCCCCAAGGGATCGGCTCACGGCCGACAGGCAGCTTGTCCGATGCAGGACGCCAGTTCGATCAATGCCCCTCAAGATCGGAACGACAACAGCCACTAAGCGGTCGTCACCGATGCCCCAGCCACCACAGTGCGCCGCTGACGGCCGCCGCACCCACCGCCGACGACGCACCTCTCAGCACGCTGACGCCAGCAATCCGCAGGTACCGCCGCCATCGGACTTCAGCCGCCCTCCGACGCGCCCCGCGCCCGCCACGGACATGTCCCGCGCTGATCGATTCTGTCCCCATCTCCCGCCCCTCCTGTGCCTGTTGGATCCGCATGCCGGTCGTTCCGGCTTCGCGTCTCCAATCGAAGCAAGTCGCGTTCCGTCCAAACCGGGGGAACATCGGGGGGTTCTACGGCGGGCGGACACTACAGCAGGCCGCGGTACACCGCCTGGTGTTCGCAGCAGACCGGCCGGAGCAGACGCGGCCTCATTACGTTCGGTTCATGGCCAGAACTTCTCCCAGTCCCGCCGACCGTCGGTTGATCGACCTCGCGGCGCAGCACGGCGCCGAGGTGTCGGCGCGCCATCTCGAACGCTGGCGTAGCCGTCCGAACCCTCTGCTCCCGCCTCACCACCGGGACTACCCCGGTCGCCCCTCGGGTGGCAGCTCCTCGACGGCGGACGAGCAGTTGGTGGAGCTGGTGGTCTGGCTCGCCCAGAACCGCCGACGGGGCGCCGACCGCAGCCACCTCGCGCTGAGGGCCTTCGGCGCCGGCATGCCCGTGCCCGAGGAGACCGTTCGCCACGCCTTCGCTCGTCCGGCCCAGGACCTGGCCGAGCAACTGCGCCGCGACTTCGGTCCCATGCCGGTGGACGGTGATCTTCAGGAGTGGGTGTACGACGGCGCGGCCGACCTTGCCGGTGCCCGGGAGCGTCGCCTTACCGCAGTGCAGCGCCGCGTCCAGGCGATTGATCGGCGGGTCCGGGCGAGGCCGGATCTCGCCCGGGGGTGGCAGCTCGCCACCGAACTCGCCCCGGGAGTAGCCGAATCCGACCCGCTGGACAGGGCCGGCGTTCTGTTCCACTCGGCGGTCGCAGCCATGGCCGGCCCCGGCGAGATGACCCCCGGTACGCTCGCCCGGGCGGCCCGCGGCTTCGTCGCGGACGGCACCCCGCAGTGGGCCGCCCACCTGCTGGAGACCGACCCCCGAGAACCGCTGGCGGCCCTGGCAGCCGCACCCCGGCATCAGCTCCCGGGCCTACCTGCCGACAGCGTCGCCAACCACCTCTACACCGTAGCCCGGGTGGCCCCGATCGAGCGGCTGAGGGCAGCCTGGGTAGCAGCCGGGAAGATTCCCGGCTGGGCAGAGGCCAGCTGCGCGGCCGTCGAGGCTGAGCTGTCCACCGGTCAACCGGCAGAGGCCACCTGGCAATGGGCGATGGGCATGGTCTTCGGGGCCACGCGAGCCTTCCTGCTGACCGGTCTGTCCGAGCCGAACCCGACGCTGGCGGAGCTGACCGTCACCGCCGTACAGCTGGTCTTCATGGCCGACGCATTCAACACCACGCTCGCGGACACCGACGACGACGGCCGGGAGGCGATGAGGCGGCTGGCCCCGCCTTTCCTCCTCGCCCTGCTCACCGTGAAGTAGCCGGCGTCTCGGGCCTCGCCCCGCCGTCGCGATGGTCGTCCAGGACCGTCAGGTGTTCCTGATCTGTCGTCGCAACGGCGAGGGTCATCCGCTGTGGCAGCTCCCCGTCGGAACCTTGGATTTCGAGGAGGCGCCGCACGACATCGCCGTCCGCGAGGCCCGGGAGGAGACCGGTCTCGACGTCACCTTCTCCAAGTCCAGGGAACGTCTCGACGTTGGCCGACACCTGCTCTACGTGGCCGCGGAAGGCCGGGGCCGGTTGACCAGCACCCTTGATGAACCCCCAGGCCGAGGCCGTCTGCGGCATCCGGTGAAGGATTCATCGGAAGCCATGCCGCGCGTTACGAGAAGTACGTCCCACGGAGGAGCCCGTCGAAGCCCAGGCCTTGGTACATCTCCTCGAAGGAGTCCCACGTGCGCTCCTCGAAGGAATCGTCCCGGGCCTCGGCGATGTCGCTCGCCTCCAGGTCTGCCTCACGCCATTCGTGGGCGCAACGGCAGCGCACGAAGACCAGGTTCGGGTGCACGTAGATCAGGAGCCAGTCGCGGGTCGCCTGGCACTGGGCGCAGGAGATAAGCATGCCGCGCGGGCTCAGGGGGTTGGGGTGCGGGACGGCGAGCGTACTCGGGGCGGGTTCGGCTGGCTGCGAGTCTTGGCCGTAGCGGAAGTTGGTGAAGTTGGGTTGGTCGTCGCCGCGGTCGAACAGGCTCAAGGAGCCCCCCTTGCTCTCGTGATGTATGGGATAGAACATCCCATATCGAGAACTTTGTTCCCTTTTGTCCGATTTGCGAATGTTGGCTCGATCACACCCGGCGCCCGCCGACGTGGAGCTGGCCGGTACCCGCGCAGTTGACTTGCGCTGCCCTGAGGCCTCACCCCTGCTACGACGAAGGCCGGGTCCGGCGCGCGGTGAGCGCCGGACC
>NZ_JBHUAF010000030.1:0-38751 GCF_042789895.1 Kitasatospora sp. NPDC056783 | reverse complement strand
AGCTCGATCAGCACCCGCTGGTCTTCTGCGTGACGCCGACGTACACGGAGCCGTTCGAGCTGATGTCGACGGTCGAACCCGCCTTGCCCGCGGTGTTGGACGACCACACCGCGAAACCGCCGGAGGTGTAGAGGACGAAGTTGCCGTCCTGCTGGAACGTCGCGTGGTGAGCGCCGGACCCCTTGGTGTTCGCCGCCCAGCACACCTTGCGGCTCTGGGGGCCGGAGGTCGGGTCGCCGTCCCAGCGGTACTCGACGAGGTTGCCGTCCGACTGGAGCGTCAGCTCGAACCACGTGCTGGTGCCGGTGGTGCCCACGATCGAGTCGCCGATGTTGAGGGACTGGCCGCGGTACAGGGCGCTCGTCACGTTCGCCGAAGCGGATCCGGCCAGACCGATGACGGACGCCGCCGCCACAGCGCCGGTGATGAGCACCTTGGCGGTCTTGCTCATGGACTTCACGTTACCCCCTGCTGTCTCAACCGCCACTCCTGTTGGTGGCCGGCACGATCAAACTAGCCTTGTACGAACACAGTTAAACGATCGTCAGGTGTGGGTCATGACACACCCAAGGACTCTTCAAATCCCGGCCGCGAGATGCTGCGCATGACAAGTCGTCAGCAGTGCGTACGCGGTGTGCGGCCTTTCGCTTTCCGGGCACGGCGTGCACTTCGTCGGCGAACCCGATCCGCCGGTGGCGCGCGAGGCGATGGTGCGGTCGGTGCCCGCTCCGGGGCGGTGGTCGACCCGTGCGGCGGGGGCGGTGGTCGACGGGGGCGGTGGTCGACGGGGGCCGGAGTCCGCTCCGGGGGAGTGTGTTGTCAGTGGGGCTGTGTAGCGTTCGGGGTGATAGAGGGCGTGCGGCGCAGCAGCCGCGGTGTTGGAGGTAGATGTCGTGACGGACATGGTCGAGGCGGGCGTGGTCGGGGCCGGTGCGGGCGGCGGGCTGGAGCTGCCCGAGTCCTGGCGCGCGGTGCTGGGCGCCGAGACGGAGAAGCCCTACTTCGCCGAACTGGCGGCCTTCGTGGCGGCCCAGCGCGCTGAGCACGAGGTGTTCCCGCCGAGCGGCCAGGAGTTCGCCGCGCTGGAGGCCACCCCGTACGACAAGGTCCGGGTGCTCGTGCTCGGCCAGGACCCGTACCACGACAACGGTCAGGCGCACGGCATGAGTTTCTCGGTGCTGCCGGGCACCAAGACGCCGCCGTCGCTGCGCAACATCTTCAAGGAACTGGACGCCGACCTGGGCATCCCGGCCCCGGACAACGGCTACCTGATGCACTGGGCCGAGCAGGGCGTGCTGCTGCTGAACGCGGTGCTCACGGTCCGCGCGCACGAGGCCAACTCGCACAAGGCGAAGGGCTGGGAGAAGTTCACCGACGCGGTGATCAAGGCGGTGAGCGACCGCGAGGAGCCGGTGGTCTTCGTGCTCTGGGGCAACTACGCGAAGAAGAAGCTGCCGCTGATCGACACCGCCAAGCACGTGGTGGTGCAGGGGGCGCACCCGTCGCCGCTGTCGGCCAAGCTGTTCTTCGGCAGCCGTCCGTTCTCGCAGATCAACACAGCGCTGGACTCCTTCGGCGCGGAGGCGATCGACTGGCAGGTGCCGAACCTCAAGGAGGCGTGAGCCTCGCTTCAGTGCTCCCGCGCCCTTCCGGTGCCCCTGCGGACTTCCGCGCGCTCGTGAGCACTCCTGAGTCACTTCCGAGTGCCGGTGGCCGTGGGCCGGACGGGTTCGATGTCCCGTTCGCCCACGGCCACTTGGCGTTCACCGCCGGTGGCCGACGGTCGGCGCGGGGTGTGCTTAGCTGGTGCGGATCGGGCCGACCGGCCGGTCCGGGGGAGGGGCGGTACGTGCGCGGGCTGGGGCGGGCAGGGGCGTTGCGGTGGGCGGCGGGGGTGCTGCTCGCCGGGGTGATGGCCGTCGTGTCCGGCTGCGGTGGTCCGGACGGCGGGAAGCCGGGCACCGCCGCAGGGGCGGGGCCAGGGGCAGGGTCAGGACCGGGGGCGGCGGAGAGCGCGGGTGCGGGCCAGGCCGGAGGGTTCGCCCAGCTCCCCGGGCAGGACCTCTACGTCTCCGACCAGACCAACGCCGCCCGGCAGGTGACCGCGTTGCGCGGTCAGGGCCGTACGGCGGAGGCCGAGACGCTGCTGCGGATCGCCGCCCAGCCCTCCTCGCAGTGGCTCGGCGAGCAGGGCGCCCGGGAGATCGCCGAGCAGGTGAGCCGGCGGGCCACCGCAGCGGGCCGGACGGCCGTGTTCGTCGCCTACGACATCCCGCACCGCGACTGCGGCCAGTACTCGGCCGGCGGCGCCCCCGACGCGGCCGCCTACCGGTCCTGGATCACCGGCGTCGCGCAGGCCCTCGGCGACCGCAGGGCCTGGGTGGTGCTGGAGCCGGACGCCGTCGCCCACACCCTGGACGACTGCGGGATCAAGGGCGACCTGGCCACCGAGCGGTACGGCCTGCTGGCCTTCGCCGTCCAGGAGTTGAAGAAGAACCCGAACGCCCGGGTCTACCTGGACGCCGGCAATCCCGGCTGGGCGCAGGACCCGGAGGAACTGGCCGCCGCCCTGCGCAGGTCGGGAATCGCGGCGGCGGACGGCTTCGCCCTGAACGTCGCCAACTTCTACGACACCGAGCGGAACGCGGCGTACGGTGCCAGGCTCTCCGCGGCCCTGGACGGGAAGCACTTCGTGATCGACACCAGCCGCAGTGGCAACGGCGCGCTGGGCGGCGACGCCTGGTGCAACCCTCCCGGGCGCGCGCTCGGAGAGCGGCCGACCACCGGGACCGGCCGGCCCGCGGTGGACGCCTATCTGTGGATCAAGAACCCGGGGGAGTCGGACGGCGACTGCGGGCGGGGCGAACCGCGGGCGGGCGCGTTCTGGCTGCCGTACGCGCTCGGGCTGGCGCAGGCGGCGCGCTGAGGGCGGCCGCGCCGTCGGTTCCGGCCTCCTGGGGGGTGGGGCCGGTTCCTTCGGCTCGGCTTCTGGGCGGTGACCCCGCTTCCTGGGTGGTGGCCACGTGTCCTGGGTGGTGGCCCGGCCCGCTGGGCGGGGGCCTGGACTCCTAGGCGGTGACCTGGACCCAGCGGGCGACCGACGGAGTGCCGGCCGAGTCGGTCAGGAACAGCATGTACCAGCCGGGCGGCAGCAGGTTGGGATTGCCGGGCAGGGTGAGCGCGACGCCGTCCGCCGTCCGGCCGGTGATGTCCAGGGCCACCGAGCGCTGTTCGACGTCCGTCACGTGGGTGACCGAACTCGGCCGGATCAGCTTGGCGGTGGCGACCGCCTCCGGCCGTGAGGCGCCGACACTCATGGTGCCGCCGAGCCGGGCCGCCTGTGGAGCGGCGCCGACCTCGGGGCGGTCGCCGTGGTACAGGTACGGCGGGGTGTAGATCTCGATGCGCTGCTCGAAACCGCCCGGCTGGGTCTCGGCCTTGTCCGCGAAGAGCGGGTTGGAACCCAGGACGGCGACCCGCCCGTCCGGCAGCAGCAGTGCCTCCGAGTGGTAGTCGCGCCCGACGGCCGGCTCGGCGGCGGTGCTGAAGCTGTTGGAGTCCGGGTGGTACACCTGCGCCTTGAGCAGGTCGCTCTCGCCCCGGCCGCGGTAGCCGCTGGAGCCGCCGGTGGTGAAGACGGTGTCGTCCGGGAGGACCACGCTGTTGAGGTAGCGGGTGCCGCCGGCCGGCAGGTCCGGGCCCGGGGTGAAGGCGGGCTGGGCGGCGGCGAGGTCCGCGATGTCGGTGCGGGCGGTGGACAGCGGCGACTCGCCGACGCCACCGCCGCCGAGCACCATCACCTTCTGCGCCTGCGCGGGCGGCAGCAGCACCGAGGAGGAGGTCTCGGTCAGTCCGGGGTCGCGCAGGCCGGTGACGGGCTGGAAGGCGCCGGTCGACACGTCCCACACTCCGGGCTCGCGGCCCTTGTCGGCGGGGCCGTAGCCGCCGTTGGAACCGGAGTAGAAGAGCTTGCCGGACGCGGTCAGGAAGACCGCCGGGTAGGTCGGGAAGTAGTGGTCGGGGCCCTTGGACCAGGACTTGGTCGTCGGGTCGTAGATCTCGTTGTCGTTGCCGTTGAGGATCTCCCCGGTGTCGTCCAGCCCCGAGACGGTGACCACCCGGCCGTCGCCCAGCCCGGTCAGCGTCGGGTACCAGCGGGCGTGGGCCATGTCGGTGACCGGCTCGTACAGTTCGGTGTCCGGGTTGAACTCGAAGGCGGAGCGGATGCCCTGGTACTCCTGCTTGTCAAGGGTCAGCTTCTCGTTCTGCCCGTACAGGTTGTGGGCGTCGGTGCCGCTCAGGCCCTTGATCCGGTACTGGGCGGGGACGTCGGTGGCGTAGTCCGGGCCCGTGCCGACCGCCTCCACGTACACGTGCTGCTCGCCGGCGGCGACCACGGTCTGCTTGCCGGAGCCGGTCTTGGTGGCGGCCGGTACGGTCACCGCGGCGGTGCTGGCGTACTCGTGGCCGTTCGGGGCCACGAAGACGGTGCCCTTCGGGAAGGTCCGGTCGCGCTCCGGACTCTCGTTGCGCACCCGCATGGTGCCGGCGGCCTTCTTCACGGCGCCGGCCAGCTTCTCGTACCGCTGGGTGCCGCCGGCCACCAGGACGCGACCGTCCGGCAGCGAGGTGTGACCGCCGCAGAACATGTCGGCCGGGGTGGGGATCAGCTTGTAGGAGTTTTGGGCCGGATCCCAGAGCAGGCTCTTGAAGGTGCCCGCGTCGAACTGCTTCTGGTCGTTGCCGGAGCCGGCCACGATCAGCACCTTGCCGGTGCGCAGCAGGGTCGCGTGCACGGCGTTGACCCGGAACTCGGCGGGCAGCGACAGGGTCTGCCAGTGGCCGTACTGCGCCTTGTACTCGGGGCGGTTGATCACGTAGCTGTGGTACTGATCGGAGGCGAAGCCGAGGACGGCCGGCGCGTTCATCCCGGCCACGGTCAGCGCGACGGTGCTGCCGAGGGCGAGGCGCTTGGCGCGGCCGGCCTTGTGGATCTTCACGGTGGTGGCTCCCCTCGGGAGGCGGTCGGGGCTGTTCGGCGGGCGGCTCTGTTCGAAGTGGCGCTGGGCGGGTGGCTCAGTGCGGGGTGGCTCAGTGCGGGGTGGCTCTGTTCGGCGGGTGGCTCTGTACGGGGGCATGGCTGGTCGGTGGGTGGGGCCGGTCAGCGGGTCGGCATGCCGCTGTCCGCGTGATCGGAGGCGGGCAGGGGTGGCTGTTCGGGCCGTGGGGCGCGCGAGTCGCGGGCGTGGCGGGCGTGGCGCGGGCGGCGCTTCTCCAGCAGGACGTTCGGGGCCGAGGCCGGGCCGCCGGTGACGGTGAGCGTGGCGGTGGGGCGGCTACGGTGGCGGCGGACGGCGTCGCCGGCCGTGATCAGGACCGGCAGGAGCGTGAGCCCCAGGGCGATCCAGGCCCAGGTGCGCATCGCGACGTGGTCGTAGCCGGTGACGTAGGAGGCGGCGATCGCGCCGCCGAACACCAGCGTCCAGAACAGGTGGAAGCGGAAGGTGCCGAGGCGGTCGGTGCTGGCCGCGCGGCCCTTCGGGGTGACCACGAAGCGGCTGCGGCGGCGGACGAGTGCCTGGAGCAGCGAGGCCGCGTAGACCGGACCGCAGAGCGCCGACATCACCATGCCGGCGACCCCGGAGGAACCGGCCGGTTCGTGCGGGCTCACGTTGTGCTTGCGGTTCCAGGTGTAGAGCAGGAGTTGGAGGGCGGCGGCGTCGCTGTAGAGCATCATCCAGATCTCCGAGGAGACGTGGACGCCCGAGGCGCCGAAGCCCAGGTAGAGCACGCTGGACAGGCCGCCGAGCAGCCAGGTGAGCGCCGCCATCGGGTAGAAGCCCATCATCAGCGAGTAGTTGAGAAGCCGTCCGGGGGACAGCTGCCACAGCACGCGCCAGTAGCGGGTGAGCAGGGTCTCGTAGGTGCCGCGGCTCCAGCGCAGTTGCTGGGAGAAGAAGTCGGTCCAGGATGACGGGCCCTCGCCGACCGCGAGCACGTCCGGGGTGTACACGGACTTCCAGCGCTCCCCGGTCGCCGGGTTCCGGCTGCGGTGGAACTCCAGGCCGGTCGCCATGTCCTCGGTGATGGAGTCGGACAGCCCGCCGATCGACTGGAGCGCCCGGATCCTGACGGCGTTGTTGGTGCCGACGAACATGGGTGCGCCGTAACGGTTTCCGGCGCGTTGGATGAGGGCGTGGAAGAGGTACTGCTGGCTCTCGGAGAACGCGGTGACGGCCGAGCCGGAACTGCGGTAGTTCCCGTACACCTGGGGGCCGACCACGAACGCCACGTCGGGATCGCGGAAGTAGCCGAGCATCCGCTCGCAGAAGTCAGGCAGCGGGACGTGGTCGGTGTCCACGGACACCCAGAACTCGTAGTCGTCGCCGTGGGCCTGGAGCCAGGCGTTGTAGTTGCCGTGCTTGGTCCTGGCGCGGAACGGGCCCTTCGGGCGGTTCCAGTGCGCGTGGCCGGCGCGGCTGAAGTGGCGCACGCCCAGCTCGGTGCAGAGCGCCCGCATTGCAGGATCGTTTCCCTCGTCCAACAGCCAGACGTCGTAGGGGCCTTCGTGCCGCACGGCGCGGGCCGCGGTGAGCGTGGCCCGGACCATCTCCGGCGGCTCCTTGCCCGGCACGCAGGTGGTGAGGAAGGCGACCCGGGTGCCGGACTCCGGTGTCACCGGGATCGGGTCGCGGGCGACCAGCGTGGCATGGGCGTTGGAGATGACGTTGACCAGCCGGAACACCTCGACCACCGCGATGATGCCGATCATCACCTTGTCGCCGAGGAGCACCAGGGCGTTCGTCTCGTCCAGCCGCTCGGGCCAGTGCTCCGGCAACAGCAGCCAGACCAGCAGCACCGCCTCCACCACAGGGGCGGCCATGAGCAACAGGGCGGCGCGGATCCGGTGCGGCTCGCGGCGCAACAGGCTGCGGTACCGGACGCGGTAGGGGGCGGCCGGGGGTTCCTGCGGCTCGGCCGGCCAGAGATGGGTGGCGGGCGCGTGCGGCGGGGGGCCGTACGGTGAGGGTACGTGCGAGGAGGGCCCCTGCGGCGAGGGCCCGTACGGTGAGAGTCCGTGCGGTGAGGGTGTGGCTGGTGCGGTTGGTGGCGCCGGTTCGGGCCAGTAGACACCGGCGCCGAGGTCGTCGTCCTCGTCCGGGTCGTGGGCCGGGCCGGCCAGGCGGCTGAAGTGGCCGTAGTCGTAAGGGGCTTCGGGCGCGGGCAAGGCGCGCAGGGCGGCTTCGTCCAGTTGCCCGGCGTTTCGCCCGTGGGCCGTCCCAGCGCCCTTTCGTCGCGAGAACGGCGTGGTCATGGCTGCTCCCCCAGGCGGTTTCCGGGATCTCCGGCACATCCGGTGCGTGCTGCCGGCCCGGTCGGCGCGCCGGTGCGGCGGTCTCGAACGCGGGATCCCGATGCGCTGTTCAGCTTCCCCTCCGGGCACGTCGGGATCCTTGGTGTCCTCAACTCTCCCTGAGCGCACCGGTGATCGCAACCAGTCCAGGGGATCACCGCTGCCAAGGCATGAAGATGCCGTGGTTCCCGGACGATCCGACGAGTCTTGATGCTATGGCGGCAATTCGGCCCGGTTCTCGGTTCGCCCCTGGCCTTCGGCCATTGTGGGAGCGGTGGAACGGCCGGACCGCCCCGAGGGTGGTCCGGCCGTCCGGTTGGCGTCGGGTCGGTCAGAGCGGGGGCAGCAGGGGTGCGCCGGTCGCCGCCTGGACCTCGGCGAAGTCCACGCCGGGCGCCGTCTCCACCACGCGCAGTCCCTCCGGCGTCACGTCGACCACCGCGAGGTCGGTGACGATGCGATCGACAACGCCCCGGCCAGTAGCCGGAAGTGACAATTCGTCGACGATCTTCGGCGAGCCGTCCCGGGCGGTGTGCTCCATCACCACGATCAGTCGGCGGGCGCCGTGCACCAGGTCCATCGCGCCGCCCATGCCCTTGACCATCTTGCCGGGGATCATCCAGTTCGCGAGGTCCCCGGTGGCGGACACCTGCATCGCGCCGAGCACCGAGACGTCGATCCGCCCGGCCCGGATCATGCCGAAGGAGAAGGCGGAGTCGAAGTACGAGGCGCCGGGGGCTACCGTCACCGTCTCCTTCCCGGCGTTGATCAGGTTGGCGTGCTCGGCGCCCTCCTCCGGGTACGGGCCGACACCGAGGACGCCGTTCTCCGAGTGCAGCACCACCTCGACGCCCGGCGGGAGGTGGTTGGGGATCAGGGTCGGCAGGCCGATGCCCAGGTTCACGTACTGGCCGTCGCGCAACTCCCGGGCGGCGCGGGCGGCCAGGGCGTTGCGCGGGTCGAGGGAGATGGTGGGGGCGGGGCTGGGGCTGGGGGTGGGGCTGGGGGCGCCTGCGGTGAGGGTGGGCATCGGGGTCAGGCCTCCTGGAGTGCGGGGCGGACGGTCCGGCGTTCGATGCGGCGGTCCTCTGGGGCGGCGGCCACCACCCGGTCGACGTACACCCCGGGCAGGTGCACGGCGTCCGGAGCGAGCTCGCCCGGCTCGACGATCCGGTCCGCCTCCACCAGGGTGATCCGACCCGCCGCCGCGCAGAGCGGGTTGAAGTTCCGGGCGGCGGCGTGGAACACGCAGTTGCCGTGCCGGTCCGCGACCTCGGCCCGGACCAGGGCGAAGTCCGCTGTGATCGCCTCCTCCATGAGGTAGCGACGGCCGCCGAACTCCCGGACCTCCTTGGGCGGGGAAGCCAGTGCCACCGAGCCGTCCGCCGCGTAGCGCCAGGGCAGCCCGCCCTCCTCGACCTGGGTGCCGACCCCGGCCGGGGTGAAGAACGCCGGGATGCCGGCGCCGCCCGCCCGCAGTCGCTCGGCCAGCGTGCCCTGCGGGGTCAGCTCCACCTCCAGTTCGCCGGAGAGGTACTGCCGGGCGAACTCCTTGTTCTCCCCGACGTACGAGGAGGTCATCCGGGCGATCCGGCCCGCCCTGAGCAGCAGGCCCAGCCCCCAGTCGTCCACCCCGCAGTTGTTCGAGACCACGCGCAGCCCGGCGGCACCGGAGTCCACCAGGGCGCCGATCAACGTGCTCGGGATGCCGCAGAGGCCGAAGCCGCCGACGGCCAGCACCGCGCCGTCGGGGATGTCCCCGACGGCGTCGGCGGGGGAGTCCAGGACCTTGTCCAAGGGATCACCTCGTGAGGGAGTGGGAGGGAGGAGGGGGTGGGGGTCGGCGGGTGCTCGGGTGCTCTCGGGTGGCCGAGGCAGGGACGGGGCGGGGCGGAACGATGGGTGGCGGGTGATGGGTGGCGGGGAGGGGCGGCCGACGGGCTCGGGAAGGCGCGCGGAGCCGATGACCGGCCAGGAGCGGGCTGGGATCCGTACCCGGACCGGACCGGGCCGGGCGCGCCGCTGGGATGGCTGCCGCTGGACGGGCTCCGCGCCCCTCCACCGTCACCGGGTGCGGGGCGCCACAGCCATGGCGGCCAGGCCCATGGGTGGACACGAAGTCATGTGGGCAGGCCACATCGGGGTGTCCGTGGGGCGGAGGCGGCTCGACGGTATGTCGGCCAGGGCCACATCCCAAGGGCTTGATGCGTCGACCGGGCACATGTCGCCGTTCGCACCGCACACCTACGGTTCCCGCATCCACCCCGCCGCACCCTCAGGAGCCGGTCACCATGCGCAGCTCGACAGCCCCTTCCAGGACCGCCTCCGGTGCCCGCCTGGGCGACTCCCTGCCCGGTGACTCCTCGGCCGGTGACTCCCTGACCGGCGGCTCGCTGACCGGCCGCCCGGGCCGGAAGCTCGCCGCCCTCGCGGCCTGCGTCCTGCTTGCCTCGGGCTGCGCCAAGGCCGGCACGGCGGGGACGACCGCGGCGGACGGTGGGTCGAAGGGTCCGATCAAGGTCGGCCTGGTGTACTCCAAGACCGGACCGCTGGCCGCCTACGGCAAGCAGTACCTGGAGGGCTTCAAGGCCGGCCTGGCCTACGCGACCAAGGGCACCGGCGCGGTCGACGGACACAAGGTCGAGTTCGAGGAGCAGGACGACGCGGGCGACCCGGCCAAGGCGGTGTCCGCCGCCAAGGACCTGATCGGCAAGGGCTACAAGGTACTGGCCGGCTCCACCGCCTCCGGTGTGGCCCTCCAGGTCGGCCCGATCGCCGCCCAGAACAAGGTGCTCTTCATCAGCGGCCCGGCCGCCGCGGACAAGGCCACCGGTCTGAACAAGTACACCTTCCGTTCCGGCCGCCAGTCCTACCAGGACATCAAGACCGCGGCCTCGTTCGTCGGTGACGCCAAGGGCAAGAAGGTCACCGTGCTCGCTCAGGACAACGCCTTCGGGCAGGCCAACGTGGCCGCCGTGAAGGCGGTGCTCGGCGCCGAGGGTGCGACGGTCGACCAGGTGCTCGCCCCGCCGAGCGCCACCGACCTGACCCCCTTCGCCACCCAGGCCAAGACCGGCAAGCCCGACCTGCTGTTCGTCGCCTGGGCCGGTGACACCGCCTCGGCCCTGTGGACGGCGCTCAACCAGCAGGACGTCTTCGCCGACACCAAGGTCGTCACCGGACTCGACCTGGCCGCCTCCTACCCGCTGTTCGGTCCGGCCGGCGAGAAGATCTCATTCCTGAACCACTACTTCGACGGCGCCGCCGGCACCCCGGTGGAGAAGGCCATGACCGACGCCGTCACCGCCGCCGGGGGGAAGACCGACATCTTCACCCCGGACGGCTTCACCGCCGCCCAGATGATCGTGCACGCCGTCGAGTCCAACCACGGCTCCGCCGACGACACCTCGGCCCTGGTCAAGGCCCTGGAGGGATGGAGCTTCGACGGGGTGAAGGGGAAGACCACGGTCCGTGCCGAGGACCACGCCCTGCTCCAGCCGATGTTCCAGGTCAGGCTGACCGGCACCGGCGCCGCCGCCAAGCCCTCGGTGGAGAAGACCCTGACCGCGGACGAGGCGGCGCCCCCGGTCACCCCGATGGCGGGCTGATCCCGGTGTCGGCCCGTACCACCCCCATCCCTTCCGCTTCTTCGGCACCCACCACAGGCTCGTCCTCGTCGTCCGCCACGTCCTCCTCTCCGGTGCTGCGCCTGGACGGGCTCGGCTGGGCCGTCCGCGGCGTGCCGATCGTCGAGGACGTCTCCTTCTCGGTCGGCGAAGGCGAGTTCATCGCCTTCATCGGGCCCAACGGGGCCGGCAAGACCTCCCTCTTCAATCTGATCTCGGGCATCTACCCCGCGACCCATGGCAGCCTCCACCTCGATGGCGCGGACATCACCGCCGAGGCGGTGCACGCCAGGGCCCGCCGTGGGCTCGGCCGCACCTTCCAGACGTCCTCCCTCTGGCCGGGGATGACCGTCGCCGACCACGTCCGCCTGGCCGCCCAGGCGGCGGCCGGTCCGGGCGCCTCGTACCGGCTCTGGCGCCGCGCCGACCGCTACGAGAAGCAGTTGGCCGACACCCTGGAACGCACCGACCTCGGCCACCGCGCGGACACCCTGGCCAGCGCGCTCTCGCACGGGGAGAAGCGCAAGCTGGAGCTGGCCGTCCTGCTGGTCTCCGAACCCCGGCTGATCCTCTTGGACGAGCCGATGGCCGGTGTCAGCGCGGAAGAGGTACCCGCCCTCACCGAGCTGATCCGCTCCGTACACCGTGACCTGGGCCGGACCGTCCTGATGGTCGAGCACCACATGGACGTCCTGCTCGGCCTGGCCGACCGGCTCGCGGTGATGCACCACGGCACCCTGCTCGCCCTGGACACCCCCGAGGCCGTGATGGCCGATCCGACCGTGCAACAGGCCTACCTGGGTGAGGCGTTGTGACCTCCTCTCCGTTCTCCGCTCAGCGCCCTTCCGCTACGGCGCACCCGTCCTCCTCACTGCTGTCCGGCGCTCAGCCGTCCGCTACGGAACCTCTCCTCTCCGTACGTGATCTGCGCGTGGTCATCGACGGGCTGCACATCCTGCACGGCGTCGACTTCGACGTGGCCCCCGCCGGGGTGACCGCCCTCCTGGGCCGTAACGGTGCCGGCAAGACCACCACCGTCAAGGCCGTCATGGGCCTGGCGCCGCGTACCGGGAGCATCCGGCTCTCCGGAGTCGAACTCTCCTCCCTTCCCACGCATCTGGTCGTTCGTCATGGCATCGGCTACGCGCCCGAGGACCGAGGGATCTTCGCCGGCCTGACAGTCGCCGAGAACCTCCGCCTCGCCGAGCGCGCCGCCGGAAGCGGGGGCGGGGCCGGTGAGCCGAACTACGCGCTCATCCACGAGCTCTTCCCCGAACTCAAGCAGCGGGCCGGACAGTTGGCCGGAACGCTGTCCGGTGGTCAGCAGCAGATGGTGGCGATCGGCCGGACGCTGCTCAACCGCAACCGGTTGATCATCGCCGACGAGCCCACCAAGGGCCTGGCCCCGAAGATCGTCGCCGAGGTGGCCGAGGTGCTGGCGCGTGCGGCCGAGGCCGTGCCCGTCCTGCTGGTCGAGCAGAACCTCGCCCTCGTCCGTCGGCTGGCCGGCACCTGCGCCGTCCTGGCCGACGGCCGCACCGCCCACCGCGGAGACACCGCTGAGCTGTTGGCCGACGAGGAGGCCGCCCGCCGCCTGCTCGGCGTCGGCTCCCGTCACCCGCTCGCCGGCGGGCCCCGGCCCGCCGTCTCCCCGGCAGCCCCCGTCGTCACCGCCGAGGTGAAGCCCTGATGGACACCGTCGTCCTCCTTTCCTGTACCGGGCTCGGTCTCGGTGCGCTGTACTTCCTGGTCGCCTCCGGTCTGTCGTTGATCTTCGGTCTGATGGACGTGCTCAACTTCGCGCACGGCGCCCTGCTCTCCATCGGCGCCTATGCCACCTGGTGGGCCGGTGCCGAGGCCGGCCTCTCCTTCTGGCTCGCGGTGCCGTTCGGCACCCTGGTCGGGACGGTCGCCGCCGTCCTGCTGGAGCTCTTCCTGATCCGGCCGCTGTACAGCCGCCCACGCGACCAGATCCTTGCCACCGTCGGGGTCGGGCTCGCAGTGCCCGCCCTGCTGATGGGGATCTGGGGCGCCGACTCCCGCCCCTTCCCCCAGCCGGACCTGCTGTCCGGCACCTGGCACGTGCTCGGTGCGACCGTCCCGGTCAACCGCTTCGTGCTGGTGGCCGCCGCCGCGCTCCTGTTGCTCGCTCTTCGGTTGTTCCTCGCCCGCACCCGCTACGGGCTGATCGTCCGGGCCGGTGTCGAGGACCGTGCGATGGTCACGGCGCTCGGCATCGACGTCCGGAAGGCCTTCACCCTCGTCTTCGCCCTCGGCGGGGCCGCCGCCGCGCTCGGCGGAGCCCTCGGCGGCCTCTACTTCGGTTCGGTCAACCCCGGCCAGGGGACCGGCCTGCTCATCTTCGCCTTCGTCGTCGTGGTGATGGGCGGCATGGGCTCCGTGACCGGCGCCGCCGTCGCCTCGGTGGGCGTCGGCCTCGTCCAGCAGTTCGCCAACTACTACACCGGCGCCGGGCTCGGCGACCTCTCGGTCGTCGTCCTGCTCGCCGTGCTGCTTCTGGTCCGACCCCGTGGACTCACCGGGAGGCTCGCGTGAGCGCCGAAACACCGATCACGAGCACCGGTGGCCGCGAGGCCGACCGCAGCGCCGCCGTCCCGGCAGGGGGGACTTGCACCAGCCCCGCCGTGACCACCATGCCAGCAGAGGGGACTGACACCAGCTCCACTGACACCGCCACTGTGGCAAGGGGGACTGACACCGGCCTTGCCGAGACCCATTGTGAACACAAGGCCGAGTCCGGCGCCATCCCTCGAACAGGTGATTCAGTCACTAATCGCTGGACAGGTGTGCACAGAGCGCTACGCTGGTGGCCGATCGCTCTGCTGATCACGCTCCTTGTCGCCCCATACAGTGCGCTTCCCCTCCCGGGACTGCTCGACGGCCCGCTCGGCAGCCCCGGCAGCCTCCAACTGCTCGCCCTGTGCCTGCTCTACGGGGGCCTCGCCACCGGCTACGACCTCCTGCTCGGCCGTACCGGACTGCTCTCCTTCGGCCACGCGCTCTACTTCGCGACCGGCCTGTACGCCACCGACCTCGGCATGCTGGAGCTGCGACTTCCCTTCGCCGCCGCCGCGGTGTTCGGCGTCGCCTGCTCCGTACTGCTGGCCCTGCTGCTCGGCTCGGTCAGCCTGCGGGTCACCGGCATCGGCTTCTCCATGGTCACCCTCGCCTTCGCCCAGGCCGGCTCGATCCTCGTGCAGCGCAACCCCGGTGGCGTCACCGGAGGCGAGGAAGGCCGCTCCGCCCCGGCCGACCTGCTGCCCTCCGGCCTGCTCGGGATCGAGAACACCGCCAACCTCTACTGGATCGCCGTCGGTTACCTGGTGCTGACGGTCGCCGCGGTCCACTGGGCCGTCAAGTCGCCTATGGGCAGGGTCTGGGAGGGCATCAAGGAGAACGAGCGCCGGGTCGAGGTGCTCGGACTGCGGCCCTACGGATACAAGTTGGTGGCCTTCGTCCTGGCCGGCGGGCTCGCCGGGCTGGGCGGGGTGGTCTACCTGCTGCTGACCGGTGGTGCCACCCCGCAGGCCGCCACCTCGGACGCCACGCTCGCGCTCCTGGTCATGGTCGTCCTTGGCGGCTCCGGCACCCGCTGGGGGCCGCTGCTCGGCGGGGTCCTGTACACCTGGGCCGGCCACCGGCTCGGCGACCTCGCCAACTCGTCGACCGTCGCCGACCTGCCAGGTGTGCTGCGCGTGCCGCTCTCCCAGCCCCTGTTCCTGCTCGGCGCCCTGTTCGTGGCCGTGGTCTACCTGTTGCCCGGTGGCCTGGCCAGACTCCCCGCCCGCATCCGATCCGCCCGATCCACCCCGGCGCCGTCCGGCCTCGGAACCGCCCACCCCACCGGAGGTACCCCCGCGTGAGCCAGTCGCCGCTGAAGCCCGAGGAGTTGACCGTTCCCGTGCCCGGCGGGGACCTGGCGGTCCTGCGCTGGCCCGCCGAGGACCCGGAGGCCCCCACGATCGTGGCGGTGCACGGCATCACCGCCAACGGCCTCGCCTGGTACGAGGTCGCCCGCCGGCTCGGCGGACGGGCCACCCTGCTCGCACCCGACCTTCGGGGCCGCGGCGCCAGCCGCTCGGTCGCCGGACCGTACGGCCTGGCCCGGCACGCCGACGACGTGGCCGCGCTGATCGGGGCGCTCGGCTCGGGGCCCGTCACCGTGGTCGGCCACTCGATGGGGGCCTGGGTCACCGCGCTCGCCGCCGTCCGGCACCCCGGCCTGGTCCGTCGTGTCCTGCTGGTCGACGGGGCGGTGACCTTCCCGCTGCCGGAGGGCGTCCGCGAGGAGGACGCCCTGGGCGCGGTGCTCGGCCCCGCGCTGGCCCGGCTGTCCATGACCTTCCCGGGCCGGGATGCCTACCGGGAGTTCTGGCGCGGGCACCCCGCCTTCGCCGACGAGTGGACCGAGGGCATCGACGCCTACACCCAGCGCGACCTCGTCGGCGCGGAGCCCGAACTGCGCTCCTCCTGCGTGCTGGAGGCCGTGCAGACCGACGGTGGCCAGGTCCTGCTCGACCCGGAAGCGGCCGCCGCCGTGCACCGGCTGCCCTGCCCGGCCGAGCTGCTCTGGGCCGAGCGCGGCCTGCTCGACGAGCCGCAGGGCCTCTACAGTCACGAGCGCCTCGGGCTGGCCGGGCTGGACCGGGAGCGGGTGCCCGCCGCGCCGGTGCCGGGCACCAACCACTACTCGATCATCTGGGGTGGGTCCGGGGCGGAGCGCATCGTCCGCAGCCTGCTCGCGGACGCCCTCACCGCCGGCTAACCGACCGGCCGGCGGGGCGCCCCGCCGGCCGAAGCCGGTTCCCCGCTCCCCGGCCCTCAGGCCGGCCGTCCCGGTCGCTGCCGTCCGAGGTTCCGACGTCCGCGGTTCCGACGCCCTCCGGGGCGTCAGCCCGCCGTGCCGAGGAAGCTCTGCCAGCCGCCCGCCGGCGCCTGGCCGACGTTGAGCGAGCGCAGCTTGCGCAGGGTGGACTGGTCCTGCACCTCCAGCCACTCGACCAGCTGCTTGAAGGACACCAGCCGGACGTCGGGCTTGCCCGCGACGGCCTTGAGGGTCTCCTCGACGGCGTCCATGTAGATGCCGCCGTTCCACTGCTCGAAGTGGTTGCCGACGAAGAACGGCGCGCGGTTGCTGCTGTACGCGCGCTCGAAGCCCGCCAGGTAGGAGTTCGCGGCCTGGGTGCGCCACTCGTCGTACTTGGCCGGGTCGCCCTTGGTGCTGCCCTTGGACTGGTTGGCCAGGATGTTGTAGTCCATCGACAGGACCTGGAAGCTGTGCCCGGGGAACGGGATGGACTGCAGCGGGAAGTCCCAGACCTTGCCGTCCTGCACCTTCTGCGGCCATATCTGAAGGCCGCCCGAGGAACTGGCGTCGTACTTCCAGCCCAGATTGGCGATGGTCGGCAGCAGCGCCTTCTGGCCCTCCAGGCAGGGGGTGCGGCCGCCGATGAGTTCCTTCTTGTAGTCGAAGGGGAGCGGGTCGACGTCCGTGAAGCCGGTGTTGGTCCGCCACTGGGTGACGAAGCCGATGGCCTGGTCGATCTCGCTCTGCCAGTCCTCGGGGGTCCACATGTTGACCCCGTTCTTGTCCGGACGGCTGGAGCAGAAGTGCCCGTTGAAGTGGGTGCCGATCTCGTGCCCGGCCAGCCAGGCCTGGCTGACGAGCTTGAGCGTGCTCTTCACCGCGCCGTCCGACAGGTACGGGATGTCGGAGGCGCCGACCGAGTGCTTCGGCGGGTGGTACAGGTCGGCCTTGCCCTTGGGCAGCGCGTAGATGCCCGAGAGGAAGAAGGTCATGGTGGCCTTGTACTGCTCCGCAAGCTTCAGGAAGCGGGGGAACTGGCCGTCCTCGGTGCCGCCCGCGCCGTCCCAGGAGAAGACCACGAACTGCGGCGGCTGCTCGCCCGGCTTGAGCTTCTCGGGCTTGGGCTGGTTCGGCTGGGGGCCGGTGTCCGCGTTGGAGCCGTCGCCGATCGGGGTGCCCTTGGGCACCACCGCCTGGGTGGGGTCGGCGGTGCCGCTCTGGGTGGTGCTCGCGCCGCCGGAAGCGGGAGGGGTGGAGTTCTGACCCGAGCCGGATCCGCCGCTGGAGCAGGCCGTGACCGCGCCGAGGGCCGCGGTCGCAGCGGTCGCACTGAGAACCGTCCTGCGCGAGATGCTGGTCATGGTCTCCCCTGGGTGCCGACGCCGGTGGTGAGGGCGACGCGCGGTCGCACCGGTCAAATCGGGCAATTGATGAGTATTCCGCCGTTAGCATGTCATGTCGCCGCGACAGTCACCAAGGTCGCCGAGCGTTGACGGATATCAACACGTCGGGCGCGTCCGGCTGGGCTGCGAGAATTCGCCGACTGTTGCCGTCCTGTGACGCTTCCCGCCCCGCGCGGCCCGGGTCGTTACGCTACCGCCGGCCGGTTCGCTCCCTGCCCGGGTTCGTCGGTGTCAGGCCCGGTTGGCCGCCTTTTTGGGAAAACTTTTGCCCCTTGCGGGGGCGGGCGGCGCGCACCCTGCCGAGGGGCGTCGTCGGAGGGCGCCGGCCAGGGCGGAGCGGCGCGGCGCCGGTCGCCGGGCGGGCCGTCAGAGTGCGGCGAGCCGCCGGGTGCGGCGCACGACCCGCGCGATCGCGGTGCTGATGGCGGTGGCCGCCGCGCAGGAGACCACGAGGCTCAGCCAGGCGGTGTCGAACCAGTGGCTGTTCAGCCAGCCCAGCGTCACGATGTAGGTGGCCCAGACCAGCGCCGCCAGTGCCGACCAGTGCAGGAACCGGTGCGGATGGGCGGGGGAGTGGCCGATGGCCAGGTCGAGGACGGTCCGTCCGGCCGGGACGAACCGCGCGATCACCACGATCGCGGCCGCCGCGCCGTGGGGGCGTTCGATCAGGGCCTCTTGGACCCGGGTCACGCTGGCCGCCAGTTTCGGCCGCCGGGCGAGCCGCCGGTGCAGCACCGGGGCGCCGCGCCGGGCGAGGTTGAGCAGCAGGAGATCGCCGAGGAAGGAGGCCACCGCCACGCCCAGCGCGAGCATCACGGGGGCGCCGTTGATCTGGGCGGTCTTGAGCACGGCCAGAATGACCAGCGTCCCGCTGGGGATGAAGGGGAGGAGGGCGTCTCCGAGCACGGCGAAGAGCGCCAGCGCGCAGATCCACGAGGATCCGATCGCCGCCACGAAGTTCAAGGCCCTTTACTCCCTCCACGCCGCCCGAGGGAGCAGGTGGCTGCTGGGGTCAACGCTAGCGCCTCGACTTTTCATGTCCTGAAGCACCCCGGTATGCCGGGGATCACGGACGCGGATTCCGGCCGCGCACCGAGGCTGTGCCGGCCTTGCGAGCCGGGCCCGTGATCCGGCCGCGGCGATCGGTCGGGGTGGCCCGGGCAGTGGGTCGGCCGGGCGGGCCGCGCGGCGGAGAGCGGCCGCACACGGAACGAGCCCCCGGGGCGGGGTACCGCGCCGAGGGCTCGCAGCGATCGTCGGTGCTGGTCCAGCCCGACGATCTTGCTGGTGGAGGGCGGATCCCGTTCGGTGGCCCGCTCCTGGTCCCCAGACTGCCGGACTCCGGCCCCCTGGCGCGAGACCCGGCGCTGGCGACTTCCGGCGCTGGCGGGAAGTCGCCAACCGTGTTCGCCCGCTGGCTCTCCGTCAGCCGGTCGGCCGGTCGGGCCGCCGTACGAAATGGCCGAAACCGACCCGGACCGTGACGGGGCGGAACCCCGGGCGGAAGCCGGCGCGAAACCCGGCGTGGAACCCGGGCCCGGGAACAGCGAGCCCCCGGCCGTGGTTGACCCCGGTCGGCGCCGGCGGACCGGCAGGGCCACCCGAGCCCACACGGTCACCCACGAAGGCCGGCTCAAGAACAGCCAGGAGGACGAACGGCATGACCACCGAGGACCAGCAGGAGCACCGGACCGGGCCGTCGGCCACCGCGGCGATCCGGGGCACGGCCTGCGGAACGGCACCCGCACCGCTCTCGATCCTCGACCTGGCCACCGTCGGCGTCGGCTACACACCCGCCGAAGCCCTCACCGCCACCACCGAGCTGGCCCGCCGTGCCGAGCAGTGGGGCTACCACCGCTTCTGGGTCGCCGAGCATCACGGCATGCCCGGGGTGGCCAGCTCGACCCCCGCCGTCCTGCTCGCCCACCTCGGGGCCAACACCACGACGCTGCGGCTCGGCTCCGGCGGCGTCATGCTCCCCAACCACGCCCCGCTGGCCATCGCGGAGCAGTTCGGCCTGCTCGAAGCCCTGCACCCCGGACGGATCGACCTCGGACTCGGCCGCGCCCCCGGCACCGACCAGGCCACCGCCCGGGCACTGCGCCGAGGCCTCACCGAAGGCGGGGAGGAGTTCCCGCAGCAGCTCGCCGAGCTGACCCACTTCCTCGACGGCGACTTCCCGGACGGCCACCCGTACGCCCGGTTGACCGCCGTCCCCAAGGGCGAGGGCCGCCCGCCCGTCTGGCTGCTCGGCTCCTCCGGCTTCAGCGCCCAGTTGGCGGGCCGCCTCGGCCTCCCGTTCGCCTTCGCCCACCACTTCAGCAGCGCCAACACCCTCCCGGCGCTGGACCTCTACCGGTCGTCCTTCCGCCCCTCCGCCGTGCTCGCCGAGCCGTACTCGCTGATCGGCGTGAGCGCGGTCGCCGCCGCCGACGAACCCTCGGCCCGGCGCCTCGCCCGCTCCGCGGCCCTCGGCATGCTCCGCCTGCGGCGCGGCAACCCCGGCCCGATCCCCACCCCGGAAGAGGCAGAGCAGTACCCGTACAGCCCGGTCGAGGCCGACTTCATCGACAGCTGGCTCGACAACGTCGTACTCGGCGACCCGGGCCGGGTCGCCGACGGCCTGGAGGCCCTGCGCAAGCGGACCGGTGTGGACGAGCTGATGGTCACCTCGCACATCCACGGCCACGAGGCCCGCCTCCGCTCCTACGGCCTGATCGCCGAGGCGTACGGCCTGACGGCAACGGCCTGATGACAGTGGCCTGACGGCAGCGGCCGGGCCAGGCCGGGCCAGGCCCCGACCGGCCGCCCGCCACGGCGGACGGCCGCCACGGCGGACGGCCGGCGGGACGGGGGGCAGCGGGTGCCGCGCCACCCCGAGCCGCAGGTCGAGTCCTGGGCCCGGTCCATCCGTGCTCCGAGGCCTGAAACTCCGGTCTCCCCCGCGCCCGGCATCCCCGCCCCTGGAACGTTCTCGTGGCGGCCGTGCGGCCGTGCGGCCGTGCGGTGGTGCGGCCGTGCGGTGGTGCGATGGTGCCACCAGCGTGGCTTCGCCGGGTGGGGTGAAGTGTCGGCCCTGGGCGGTGTCGCAGCCGGTCAGCCGCGGGCGTCCGGCCAGGGAAGCGCTGGCGATGCCTCGGCGGCGAGGGCCAACCCCTTGCCCGCCTTCCCGCCTCCTGGTCCGCACCCGCCTCGCCCCCGCCTCCCGGCGGCTACCGGCTAGCGGCCGTCGAGGGCGGGGCGCCCGTTGCGGAGTATGGCGGCCACCAGCGCGGCTTCGCCGGGGCGGGCGAAGTACCAGCCCTGGGCGGTGTCGCAGCCGGTCAGCCGTAGGCGTTCGGCCTGGGCGGCGTTCTCGATGCCCTCGGCGGTGACGGTCAGGCCGAGGGTGTGGGCGAGTTGCACCATGGCGCCGACGATCTGTTCGTCCGCGTCGCTGCGACGGGAGCCGAGCTCGGGGCGGCCGGGGCGGTCCGCCGGGGAGGGCTCGCGGAAGCCCTCGATGAAGGTGCCGTCGAGCTTGAGCACGTGGACGGGGAGCCGGGAGAGGTAGGCGAGGTTGGAGTAGCCGGTGCCGAAGTCGTCGATCGCGATCCGCACGCCCATGTCCGCGAGTGCCTGGAGCGCTTGGAGGGGGCGGCCTCCGGGGCCGAGCAGGGCGCTCTCGGTGATCTCCAGCTGGAGGAGCCGGGCCGGCAGGCCGGTGCGTTCGAGGGCCCGGGCGACGTCGGCGACGATGTCGGAGTCCCAGATCTGGCGGGCGGCCAGGTTGACGCTCACGAAGGTCTCGGTCTCGGGGAACTCGCTGAGCCACTGCCGGGCCTGGCGGCAGGACTCCTCCAGCACCCAGGTGCCGAGCTGCACGATCGCGCCGGTCTCCTCGGCGAGCGGGATGAACCGGTCCGGGGAGAGCGTCCCGTAGCGGGGGTGGCGCCAGCGGACCAGTGCTTCCGCGCCGTGCACGGCGCCGTCGGCCAGGCCGACCAGCGGCTGGTACTCGATGGTGAACTCGCCGCGCTCCAGGGCCGGGCGCAGCGCGGTGGCGAGCAGCTGCCGGGTGAGCTGGTGGGCGCCGCGGTCCGGGTCGTGGAGGGTCCAGCGGGCGCGGCCGTCGGCCTTGGACCAGTAGAGGGTGGCGTCGGCGTCCTTGACCAGGTCGGTCGGGGTGGTCTCGTGGACGGACCGCTCGACGACGCCCACGCTGGCGGTGATCACCAGCCGGTGCCCGGCGATGTCGAAGGGGCGTTCCAGCGCCTCCAGGATGCGGCCGGCCAGCTCGGTCAGCTGCTCGCTGCCCAGGCTGTCGGTGACCAGGACGGCGAACTCGTCGCCGCCCATCCGGGCCACCAGATGGGTGTCGTGCCCGTCGAACCCGCACCGCAGCCGGGTGGCGACGGCGATCAGCAGCTGGTCGCCGATGTGGTGGCCGAGTGCCTCGTTGATCGTCGCGAAGCCGTCGAGGTCCAGGTAGCAGACCCCCACCCGGCGTTCGTCCGGCGATCCGGCCGACGGCCCGACCGGTGGCTCGCCCGGGGCCGGTTCGCCGGTCGGCGCGAGGCAGGCGGCGTCGAGCCGGTCGAAGAAGTAGGCCCGGTTGGGCAGCCGGGTCAGCGGGTCGTGCAGGGCCTGGTACTCCAGCCGGTCGCCCAGCCGGCGCTGCTCGGTGATGTCCTCCACCAGTGCGAGGGTGTAGAGGGGATACCCGTCGCCGTCCCGGATCAGCGAGACGGTGACCTTGCTCCAGACGGTGTGGCCCTCGCGGTGCCTGAGCTGCTTCTCCACGCGGAACCGTTCCCGCTCGCCGTTCACGAGTTCGGTGAAGAGCCGGTCCGGCATGCCGTCCGGGTCGATGATCTCGTAGAGGCGGGTGCGGACCAGTTCTCCGGCGCCCCGTCCGATCAGGGTGGCGAAGGCGGGGTTGACCTCGATGATCCGGTCCTCGGGATCGATCAGGGCCATGCCGATGACGGCGTAGCGGAAGGCGGCCCGGAACCGGGACTCGCTGGCTCGCAGCGAGGCCAGCGACCGGTCGCTGTCGCCGTGCTCCCGGTCCCCGTCCTCCCGGTCGCCGAGGTCAGCGAGGTCGCCGAGGACTCCGAGGCCGTCGGATCCGGTGAGGCCGTCGGATCCGGTGAGGCCGTCGGATCGGGTGAGGCCGTCGGCGATGTCGGAGCCGTCGGGACGTCCCCGGTAGGTGCCGCCGGTGAGCGAGGCCGAGCAGGCGGGGCAGAACAGCGACCCGGGCTCGGTCAGGGTCCCGCAGGCGCTGAGGGCGGGGCCGTCGGAGGGGCCGCCGGCAGGAGCGGCGGAAGGCTTGTCGGAAGGTCCGGCGGCCGGCTCCAGGACCGGTGCGGCGAGGTGGCGGTGGCGTGGCGACGCCTCGTGCCGCACGCCCGGGTGGTGTGCGTCGGCCCCCTCGTTCTGGCCCGGCACGGCTTGCTCCCGTCCGCTGCTGACGCTTGACGATGGTCCGGCCGGCCGGTCGGGACCCGGTGGCCGGCTCCGCACTCTGCCGCGGTCCTCGGAGTCGGTCCGCCGCGGGGCCGCCCGCCGTTGGGGCGCCGGAGCGCGGGACCCGCCTGAGGGACAGGGCGCTGCGGCCGATCATAGGCGGCGGCGGCAACGCGCGGTGACCGCCGCCAGGGTGATTCGCCCGCTTTGTGATCATGAGTGGCGATACGTGCGGACGCCCCCGGTGCACATCACATGATGTGCGCCAGGGGCGCGTGCGCCGAAGCCACGCCCCTGGGCGCCGGTCGCGCGCCGGAAGCCTGGCGGAGCGGGCCGGGGAGCCGAGGGGCGGGCATCGGATGGAGCGGCGGAGAAAGGGGAGAAGTGCCGGCTCAGGCGAGCTTGGCGGTGAGGGTGATGGTGGTGCCGGTCAGGGCCTGGCTGACCGGGCAGTTGGCCTTGGCGTCCTCGGCGGCCTTGACGAAACCGGCCTCGTCCAGGCCCGGTACGTCACCGGTGACGGTCAGGTGGATGCCGGTGATGCCCTCGCCCGGCTGGAAGGTGACGTCGGCCCGGGTCTCCAGCTTGGTGGGCGGGGTGCCGGCGCCGGTCAGGCCGTGCGAGAGGGCCATCGAGAAGCACGCGGAGTGGGCGCCGGCGATGAGTTCCTCCGGGCTGGTCTTGCCGTTGGCCTGCTCGGCTCGGGACGGCCAGGAGACGGGGTACTCGCCGATCCCGGAGGATGCGAAGGTCACCAGCCCCTTTCCGTCGAGGAGACCACCCTCCCAGGCGGTGCTTGCGGTGCGGGTCGTTGCCACGATCGTTCCTCCAGTGCTGAGGGAGTGTTCGAGCGGTCACTTCCGGTCATGCGGGGCCCAGCCTACGGGCAGACCCGGCCCCGGCCCGGTGCGTCACACCACCAACACCACTCCACCGCGACCTCACCGACCGCGCCACCGCTCGACCGTGCCGCCGCACGAGGGCGCCGAGTCCGACCCGGCCCGATGTCCGGATACTGGGCCCTTCCCTCCTACCGTGCGAGGTCGGAGCGGGTGCCCTGTTAGATTTGCCCGGGCCCGAGCCCGGCCGTCGTACGGTCGAGCGCCCACCCAGACACCGGGAGCCGCCCCGATGACGGACCAGCCCACGACCCCCGAGAACGGCCTGACCGAGGAGATCGACGACGCGGTACGGGCCGAGCTGACCAGCCTGCGCCAGAGCATCGACAACATCGACGCCGCGGTAGTGCACATGCTGGCCGAGCGCTTCAAGGCGACCCAGCGGGTGGGCCGGCTCAAGGCCGAGCACAAGCTGCCGCCGGCCGACCCGGCGCGCGAGCGGGACCAGATCAAGCGGCTGCGGGAGCTGGCGGCGGGGGCGAAGCTGGACCCGGTCTTCGCGGAGAAGTTCCTGAACTTCATCATCGCCGAGGTGATCCGCCACCACGAGGCGATCGCCCGCGCCTGACGCTCGCACCCGATGCCCGCACCCGATGCCCGCACCCGATGCCCGCACCCGATGCCCGCACCGGATGCCCGCATCGGACGCCCGCACTGAGGTCCGTACCCGAGCCCCCGCACCTGAGAGCTCACACCCGAGGCCCACTCCGCAGAGCCGGGCGACGGCTCGGAAGCGGCCGGACGCGTTCCGGCAGCGGCTCCGGACGGGCGCCGAAGTGGCCCGGGCACGGTCCGGGAGTGCCTGCCCGCGTCGGCGGCGGCTAAATGCCCGATTTCGTCACGCTCCACAGGTGGCGTAGCGTGCGAGTTTCCCCAGCCGGAGAGGTGGAGCAGCGACGATGGCGGTGAACCTGCCCGAAACGCCCAGCGGAGCCCCCAGGGCTTCCGCCGACCAGCACGCCGCCCCGGGCGCCGCGGACGGCCCCGAGGTGTCCGGCGGCCGCGCCGAAGCCCGCCGTCGGGCGCGCGGTTCGCGCGGCCGCAAGGCCGGGCGCTCCGCTCGGCGTCCCCGGCCGTGGTGGATCGAGCTGCCGGTCATGGCGGCGGTCGGCCTGGTGGTCGCGCTGCTGATCAAGACCTGTCTGTTCCAGGTGTTCACCATCCCGTCCGGCTCGATGGAGAACACCCTGCGGATCGGCGACCGGGTCGGGGTGAACAAGCTGGCGCCGCTGACCGGCTGGGAGCCGGAGCCGGGGCAGCCGGTGGTGTTCAAGGACCCGGGGGGTTGGCTGCCGCCGCAGCCCACCGACCCGAACCCGTTCACCAACGCGGTGAGCTCGGCGCTCAGCTTCGTCGGCCTGGTGCCGCCCAAGGACGACAACTACCTGGTCAAGCGGGTCATCGCGACCGGTGGCCAGACGGTGCGGTGCGAGGGCAGCACGCTGACCGTCGACGGGCGGAAGGTCGACGAGCCGTACCTGCACCCCGGGGACGACTCCTGCGCCGGGCTGGACTTCGGGCCGGTGAAGGTGCCCTCGGGCTACGTCTGGGTCGAGGGCGACCACCGCAGCGACTCGGCGGACTCCCGCTACCACCAGCACGGCCCGGGTGGCGGCGCGGTGCCGGTGGACAACGTGGTCGGCCCGGTGTCGGCCGTCGTGTGGCCGCTCAACCACTTCGACTGGTTCGGCTGGGCCGGCCGCTGACCCCACGGCCCCCAGGCCGCTGATCCCCGGGCCGTCGGTGCCTCAACCCCCGGTCTCGCCGGCGTCGGCACGTCCCGCGTTCGCCCCGGCCCCGGCCCCGGCCCCGGTCCCAGCCCCGGCCCCGGCCTCCGCCGGAGCCTCCGTTTCCGCCCCGGCCCCCGCCTCCGCGGGCTTGCCGGTCTGCGCCGCGAAGGCGCCGGCCAGTACCAGCAGACCGCCCGCGATCTGCGGCAGCCCGAGGTGCTCGCCGAGCAGCACCCAGGCCGTCACGGTGGCGACCACCGCCTCCAGGTTGGCGACCACCCCGGCGACCGGCGGTGAGAGGTAGCCGACCGAGATCACGCCGGTCAGGTAGGCGAGCACGGTGGCGATCAGGACCATCCAGGCGGCCGGGAGGAGTGCGGGCAGGGTGTGCCCGTTCATCACCACCGACCCGCCGAGCTTGCCCCAGTCGGCCTGCCACGGCCGGGTGACGACGGTGAGCAGTGCGGCGCCGATCAGCAGTCCGAACGCGCTGACGGCCAGCGGGTCGACCGGGCGGTCGCCGCGCCGGCCGGCGTCGGCGAGCACGAAGTAGCCGACCTGGCAGCAGGCCGCGCCGAGGGCGAACACCACGCCCAGCGCGTCGAAGCCCAGACCGTTCCAGATCTCGACCACGCAGGCCAGCCCGGTCACCGCGACGCCCGCGCCGATGGCCGCGCCGCGGGTGATCGGCTTGCGCTGGACGAACTTGACGTAGCCGATCAGCAGCGGTGGCCCGAGGTACTCGATGAGCAGCGCGACGCCGACCGGTATCCGGGAGATCGCGGCGAAGTAGCAGGCCTGGACACCGGCCACGGCGAGCAGGCCGAAGCCGATCAGCAGGCCGGGGCGGCGCCGCAGGGCGTCGCGGTGCCGGTAGGCGACCGGGAGGAGGGCCACCGCCGCCCCGGTGACCCGGAGCCACACCACGTGCAGCGGGGAGAGGCCGGCCTCGATCAGCGGCTTGGCCGCGGTGCCGGAGCCGCCGAAGGCGAAGGCGGAGACCAGCGCGAGGCCGAGGCCGAGGGTTCTGCCCGGAGGGAGGGTGGGCGAGGTCGTTGATCTGTGCACGGCCGCATTGTGGCAGTCATGCAGATGATCGGGTAAGGCGCCATTCCGTCATTCGGTCCTGCCGGCGACTGTGCGAAGTGGCGCACTCACCCGATCCGGAAGCAGAGCCGATCCCGGAAGCGGACCCGCCCCCGAAGGCCCCGATCCCAGAGGGCCCCGATCCCAGAGGGCCCCGATCCCCGGGGGTTCCTCGGGAATCGGGGCCCTGATCCCGGACGGCCGAGCCCTACCCCCGGCTCCCCGCCGAGGCACCCGTCCCCGCGAGCGTGTCCGAGCCGCCGGTGGGCTGGCCGGTCGGCTGCGAGGTCGGGTCCTTGGTCGGCTGAGGGGTCGACGTCGGCCGCGAGGTGGGCCGGGTCGGCCGGGTGGGCTGGGGGCTCGGCTGGGTGGTCTCCGGAACCGTCGGCGCGGTGGTCGCGCCGCCGTCGGTGCCGCCCGACGGGGTGTTCGAGCCGTCGCTCGGCGCCGTGGTCGGGCCGGTGCTCGGAGCGCTGGTGGGGGCGCTCGTCGACGGGGTGCCGCTCGGCGTGCTCGGGGCGGTCGGCAGGTCGGCGGGGCCCGAGGAGCTGCCGCCGGCCGGGGTCGCGAAGTCGCTCACCGGCTGGCCCTTGAGCGCGGCCTTCATGTAGCTGGTCCAGATCTGGGCCGGGAACTGGCCGCCGGCCGCGCCGTCGATGCCGCCGACGCCGCTCAGGCTGACCTGGGCGCCGGTGGCCGGGTCCTGGCCGAACAGGGCGACCGAGGTGACCAGCTCGGGGGTGTAGCCCACGAACCAGACCGACTTCTGGTCGTCGGTGGTACCGGTCTTGCCCGCGGCCGGACGGCCCAGTGCCTTCGCCCGCCAGCCGGTGCCGCCCGGGTCGCTCACCACGCCCTGGAGCATCGAGGTGACCTGGTCGGCGGTGTCCGCGCTGATCGCCTGGGTGGTCTTGTGCGCGGGCAGCGCGACGTTCTCGCCCTCGCGGTCCACCGACTGCACCAGCCACGGGGTGATCTGCTTGCCGCCGTTGTCCAGCGTGGCGTACACGCCCGCCATGTCCAGCACGCTCGGGGTGGCCGCGCCCAGCGGGATGGACGGGACCGGGTCCAGGCCCGGGGTGCTGCCGGGCAGGCCCAGCGCGACGCCGGTGTCCTTGACCTTCTGGAGCCCGGTGTCCTGCGCGAGCTGCGCGAACGCCGAGTTGACCGACCAGTCGGTGGCCTGCTGGAGGGTGATCTGGCCGTAGCTCTTGTCGCCCTCGTTCGGCGGCGCGTACGGGGTGCCCTTGCCGCCGCGGACCTTCCGGCCGCTGGTGCCGTCGTAGACCGTGTTCGGTGTGACGGTGCGACCGTCCTGGGTCTTGGCGTTGTTCTCGAAGGCGGCGGCCAGGGCGATCGCCTTGAAGGTCGAGCCGGCCTGGTAGTCGCGCCGGGTGGCGTTGTCGACGTAGTGCTTCACGTAGTCGGTGCCGCCGTACAGGGCGACGACCGCGCCGGTCTTCGGGTCGACGGAGGCGGCGCCGGCCTGGGCGACCGCGTCCCGCTTGCGCTTGTCCGGGTTCAGGTTGTCGTGCAGCTGGGCCTGGACGGAGTCCTGGAGCGCCTGCTGGCGGGCCGGGTCGATGCTCAGCTTGATCGTGTAGCCGCCCTTGGCCAGCTCGGTCTCGTTGATCACGCCGCTGGAGGTGAGGTACTGGGTGGCCGCGTCGACCAGGTAGCCGGCCTGGCCGGACAGGCCCGGGTTGGGCTGCGGGTCCCGGACGTCCGGGAAGGTGGTCTTGGCACGCTCCTCGGCGGAGAGCCAGCCCTCCTTGACCATGCCGTCGAGCACGTAGTTCCAGCGGTTGACGGCGTTCTGCTTGCCCGCCGCGGTGGCGGTGGCCACGTCGTAGGCGCTCGGGGCGTTCAGCAGGGTGGCCAGGTAGGCGCCCTGGGCGGGGTCGAGGGCGGACGCGTCGACGCCGAAGTACGCCTGGGCGGCGGCCTGGATGCCGTAGGCGCCGCGGCCGTAGTAGGAGGTGTTCAGGTAGCCGGAGAGGATCTCGTCCTTGCTCTCGGTGGCGTCCACCTTGATGGCGATGAACAGTTCCTTCACCTTGCGGGTGATCGACTGCTTCTGGTTCAGGTACGTGTTCTTCACGTACTGCTGGGTGATGGTGGAGCCGCCCTGGGTGCCCTGCCCCTTGGCGGTGTTGATCGCGGCCCGGGCCAGGCCCTGGACGTTGACCGCGCCCTCGTTGTAGAAGTTGCGGTCCTCGGCGGCCAGCGAGGCGTGCTGGGCCGCGGGGGAGACCTTGTCGAGGGTGACGTTCTGCCGGTTGGTCTGGCCGGTGCGGGTGATGATCGAGCCGTCCGAGTAGAGCCAGGTGTTGCTCTGGGCGGTCGCGGCGGCGTGCGCGTCCGGCACCTTCACCAGGGCGATCCCCAGCGCGAACAGCCCGATGCCGAGCAGCAGCGCCGAGCCGAACCCGAGCAGGGTCATCCGCCAGGTGGGTATCAGCCGGCGCCAGCCGGTGCGCTTCGGGCGGCGCGGCTTCTTGCCGCCGGACCCGCCGGACCCGCCGGACCCGCCGGCCGGCCCGGTGGAGCGCTTGAGCCGCTTGACCGGCCGGAGACTGATCGACGGCGTGCGACGGCCGCTCTGAGCGTTTCTGGACAAGGCGCGGCCTTTCCTGCGGGCGCATCCAAGCGGCCTGCACGGACGGGGACATCGGCGGTTGGGGACCTTTGTCCCGATTCCGGTTTTACTGCCCTGGACGAGCAGAACGGGCCGGATGACTCCGGCGGATCGCCGATCGAGACCGACATCACACGCAAAACGGACGCCGGAGGGCAAAAAATCGGGGAGCCCCTCGCTGTTGCGAGAGGCTCCCCAACTGTCTGTGCGCCGCCAGGGACTCGAACCCCGGACCCGCTGATTAAGAGTCAGCTGCTCTAACCAACTGAGCTAGCGGCGCCTGCTGACCTGGAAAACAATACACGGTTCCGAGGGGTGCCTCGAACCGCCCCGGACCGGCACCGTCCGATCCGTCCCTTTCCTTCCGGTTGGGTAGGAGTTCGCCGCTGGTTAGGGTGGAACGGTGCCCAGCCCCCAGCCAGGACACCTCCGACGGCCAGGACGCCCCCGAACCGGACCCGGCAGGCCGGGACGCCGTACCGCGCGGACGGCGGTGGCGGCCCTGCTGCTGGGCGCCGAACTGCTCGCCACCGGCTGGAGCCTCGCCTCGATCGCCGCCTTCCAGGCCGGTCACGGCACCTGGGCGCTCGGGGCCGGGCAGCGGCTCCAGGTGCTGCTGGTGGCGCTCTGGCTCGGCCTGCTGGCCCTGGGCGTCGCCCGCTCCGCCGATCCGGACACGCCGGACGGGGAAGCGGGGGAAGCCGAGCGGACCGGGCGGGCCGGGCGGCCCGGGACGCTCCCCGAAGGGAGGCCCGTATGACCGCGCCCGGAGCGGTGTCCGGCCCGTCGGCGCGCTTCCTGCGGATCGACGGCGTCCCGCTGCACGTCCGCGCCGAGGGCAGCGGCCCGGTCTGCCTGCTCTCCGGCGGCCTCGGCAGCAGCTGGTTCGACTGGGACCTGGTCGTCCCCTTCCTCACTCCCTACCGCACCGTGGTCCGCTTCGACCGGCCCGGCTACGGGCTGAGCGCCGCCGAGCCCGCCACCGGCCGGCCCGCGCCGACGGCGGCCGGTGAGGCCGGTCGAATACGGGCGGTGCTGGACGGCCTCGGGCTGCGCGAACCCTGCACGGTGGTCGGCCACTCGCTGGCGGGCTTCCACGTCGAGGCCTTCGCCCGGCTGCACCCCGAGCGGACCGCCGGGCTGGTGCTGGTGGACGGCAGCGTGGAACCGCGCGCCCGGCCGTACCCGGCGCCCGCCGCCCGCGACCTGGCGGCCCGGGCGGCGGCCGGCCTCGCCACCGCCCTCGCCGTGCCCTACCTGCTCGGCCCGACCGTCCGACGGACCACGGCCCGGCTGTCCACCGTCTGCCGCGAGGACCTCGCCCCGGCGCCGCTGGTCCGGCACTGCTACCGCACCGGCCGGGCCCTGCGCGCCCTGCTGCGGGAGAACGGCCGCTACCTCGACACGGCCGCCGAGCTGGACGAGCTGCGGCGCACCCGGCCGCTGGCCGAGGACCTGCCGGTCACCGTGCTGGCCGCCGACGACGGCTGCCGGACCAGCCGCACCGAGGAGTGGCTGGCCCGGCAGCGGGAGCTGGCGTCGTTGCTCGGAGCCGACTTCCGCACCACCGCGCCGGCCGGGCACCTGGTGATGTTCGACCGTCCGGACGCGGTGGCCTCGGCCGTGCTCGACACCCGCTGAGCCGCCGCCGGGCCGGTCCGCGGCGACCCGTCACCCGCTCGCGGCCGACCCGCGCGCCGCCACGGCCCGTTTCACGGCGTGGGCGATCGGCAGGCTCCGGGCCAGCCGCCGCACGGCGTGCCGGGTCGGCGCGCCCCGGTAGAGCCGGTTCTCCAGCCGGGCGGCCCCGATCAGTCCGGCCAGCTGCCGGTCCCGTTCCTCCGCGGGGGTGGCCGGGCCGTCGGTGCCGGTCCGGGCCAGCGTCGCCGCCACCCGTCCGGCGATCAGTGCCCCGGCGTCCGGCCGTACGGCGGTCCAGCGGCGGTAGGGAAGCCCGAGGAAGCGGTGGGTCCGGACGGTGAGCGCCCCCTGCTCGGTCAGCCGGTCCAGGTAGTGCCGGTGGGCCCGGTGGTGCGGCACCTTGCCGAGCGCGTGGTCGACGGTGGCCCGGTGCCGCTTCTTGCCCAAGCGCTCCAGCTCGGCGAGTACCCCGGCGGCGAGCTCGTCGTGGTCGCCGAGCGGCTGGAAGGCGGTGATCCGGCGGCCGTCGAGGGTGATCGCGCCCCGGAGCCGGAGTTCGGCGAGGACCGCGCCGGCGATCGCGGTGGGCAGCGGGATGGCGGGGACGCGCAGGCGGCCGCGGACCGGCTCGGCGCAGAGCAGCAGCAGTTCCTCGGGGAGCGGGCGGGTGTCGGGAGAGGTCACGTGGAGCAGTCTTCCCCGCCGGAAAACGCCTCAGGCCGTCCACCGGAGTGGACGGCCTGAGACCTTGCCATGTGCGCCGCCAGGGACTCGAACCCCGGACCCGCTGATTAAGAGTCAGCTGCTCTAACCAACTGAGCTAGCGGCGCTTGCTGACGTCGGAGACTTTACACGGCCTCGACCGGTTCCGCCGAATCGTGTTCGAGCGATGACCTCACGTGACCGCCGCAGGGTGGTGGCAGGCCGCTTGGTGGTCCGTCCCCGGGGCGTCGTCGGTGAGGGCGGGCCGTTCCCGCTCGCAGCGGATCCGGTCCGCCGGGTCCGGGAGGGCGGTGTAGCGCGGGCAGCGGGTGCGGAAGACGCAGCCGGTGCGGCGCTCGGTGGGCGCCGGTGGGTCGCCGGCCAGCAGGACGCGGTCACGGGCGCGCTCGGCGGCGGGGTCGGGGAGCGGGACGGCGGAGAGCAGGGCGCGGGTGTACGGGTGGCGGGGGCGGTCGAAGACGGCGGAGACCTCGCCCTGTTCGACCGTGCGGCCGAGGTACATCACGCTGACCCGGTCGGCGAGGTGCCGGATCACCGAGAGGTCGTGCGAGACGAACAGGTAGGACAGGCCCAGTTCGGCCTTGAGCGACTGGAGCAGGTTGAGCACCCCGGCCTGGATGGAGACGTCCAGCGCGGAGACCGGTTCGTCCAGGACCAGCAGCCTGGGCCGGACGGCGAGCGCCCGGGCGATCGAGACGCGCTGGCGCTGGCCGCCGGAGAACTGGTGCGGGTAGCGGGCGGCGTGCTCCGGGTCGAGGCCGACCTGGCGGAGCAGCTCGGGCACCCGGCGGGCGGTCTCCTCGCGCGGGGCGCGCTGGGCGAGCAGCGGCTCGGCGACGATGTCGCCGATCGGCATCCGGGGGTCGAGGCTGGCCATCGGGTCCTGGAAGACGATCTGCACCTGGGCGCGGAGCCGCTGGGCCTCGGCCCGGGTGAGTGCGGCGGTGTCGCGGCCGAGCAGCTCGATCCGGCCGGTCTCGGGGGTGCCGAGGTTCAGCAGTTCGAACAGCGTGGTGGACTTGCCGGAGCCGGACTCCCCGACCAGGCCGAGGGTCTCGCCCTCCCTCAGGTCCAGGTCGACGCCGTCCACCGCGTACACCTCGCCGACCTTGCGCTTGAACACCGTGCCCTGGAGGAGAGGGAACGTTTTTCCCAGGCCGCGCACCGACAGCACCGGTGTCCGGGCGGAGCGGTCGCCGGGGCCGGCGGCCACATCGGGCAGGGTGGGGACGGGGTAGACCTCGGCGGGCGCGGGCCGTCGCTCGGCGAGTTCCGCGGACCGCACGCACGCCGCCAGATGGACGCCGGCCCCGGGTTCCGTCAGGGCCCCCGCCCCGTCCGGACCCGTCCCGTCCAACTCGGGCTCGGCCACCGTGCAGCGCTCCTCCACCAGCGGGCAGCGCGCCGCGAAGGGGCAGCCGGGCGGCAGTTCGGCCATCGGGGCGGGGCTGCCGGGGATCGGTACGAGCGGACCGCCGCGCCCGTCCAGCCGGGGCAGCGCGCCGATCAGCCCGAGCGAGTAGGGGTGGCGCGGGGCCGCGAACAGTTCGTCCACCCCGGCCGTCTCGACCACCCGTCCGGCGTACATCACCGCGACCCGGTCGGCGGTGCCGGCGATCACCCCGAGGTCGTGGCTGACCAGGACGAGCGCCGCGCCGGTCTCCCGCTGGGCGGTGCGCAGCACGTCCAGGACCTGGGCCTGGATGGTGACGTCGAGCGCGGTGGTGGGCTCGTCGGCGAGCAGGATGTCGGGCTGGTTGGCGACGGCCATGGCGATCATGGCGCGTTGGCGCATGCCGCCGGAGAACTCGTGCGGGAAGCTGTCCAGGGCCCGGTCGGGCGCCGGGATGCCGACCAGGTCGAGGAGTTCGGCGGCCCGGCGGCGGGCGGCGGCCTTGTCCATCCGCTGGTGGACGCGGACCGCCTCGGCGATCTGGTCGCCGATCCGGTAGACCGGGGTGAAGGCGGAGAGCGGGTCCTGGAAGACCATGGCGATCCGGCGCCCGCGGACCGAGGCCAGCTCCCGGCCCGGCAGTCCGACCAGTTCCCGCCCGTCCAGGCGCACCGAGCCGCTGACGCGCGCGGTGCGGGGCAGCAGCCCGAGCACGGACAGCGCGGTGACGGACTTCCCGGAGCCGGACTCGCCGACGATGCCGAGGGTCTCGCCGCGCCGCAGGGTGAGGTCCACCCCGCGGACGGCGGGGACCGGGCCGTCGGGCCCGGCGAAGTCCACCCGGAGGCCGCGGACGGCGAGCAGCGGGGTTTCGACGGTGGTGGTCACGGGCGCTTCTTCCGGGCGGCGGAACGGCGGGAACGGCGGGAACGGCGGGGCGTGGCCCCGGAGGTGGGGTCGAGGGCGTCGCGCAGCCCGTCCCCGATCAGGTTGACGGCGAGGACGAACAGCACCAGCAGCGCGGCGGCGAAGTAGAACAGCCAGGGGAACACCGGGGCCTCGCCGGTCCCGGCGGCGAGCAGGGTGCCGAGCGAGACGTCCGGCGGCTTGACCCCGAAGCCGAAGTAGGAGAGCGCGGTCTCGCTCATCACGGCGCCGCCGACCGCGATGGTGGCGTCGATGATGAGGAAGGAGGCGACGTTCGGCAGGATGTGCCGGCTGATGATCCGCAGCGGCCGCACGCCCATGAACCGTGCGGCGCGGACGAATTCGCGCTCGCGCAGCGAGATGGTCATCGAGCGGACCACCCGGGCGGTGATCATCCAGTTGAAGAGCGCGAGCAGCAGGACGAAGGCGATCCAGCCGGCGCTCTTCAGCCGGGCCGAGACGATGGTGATGATCAGGAAGGAGGGGAAGACCAGGAGCAGGTCGACCAGGAACATCAGCGCCCGGTCGGCCCAGCCGCCGAAGTAGCCGGCGCAGGCGCCGACCACGGAGGCCAGCAGGGTGGAGAACAGGGCCACCAGCAGGCCGATGACCAGCGACTTCTGCAGGCCGCGGACGGTCTGGGCGAAGACGTCCTGGCCGACCCCGTTGGTGCCGAACAGGTGCTCGGCGGACGGGGGGCGGTGCAGTGCGGAGAAGTCGGGGGTGGTGTAGTCCCAGCGCGTCAGGTACGGCCCGCCGAAGGCGAGCGCGAACAGCAGCAGCACCAGGACGGCCCCGATCACGGCGCCGCGGGCGGCGAGCAGCCGGGCGAGGACGAGCCGGCCGCGGCCGGTCGCCCGGGGCGGCCGCGCGGGGGCGTCGGGCCCGGGGGCCGCGGAGTCGGGGGCGGTGGATCCGGTGGTGACGGTGGTCATCTCGGCTCTTCCGTCGGTCAGGACCGCACGCGCGGGTCGAGGGCGGCGTGCAGGGTGTCGGCGAGGAAGCCGGAGGCGAGGACCACGGCGGCGGTGAACAGGTTGATCGCCACCACCGAGTTGACGTCCTGTTCGTTGATCGACTGGATCAGCCACTCGCCCGTGCCGTGCCAGCCGAAGATCGTCTCGGTGAAGATCGCGCCGGTGAAGATGCCCAGGAAGCTGTAGGCGAACATCGTCGACATCGGGATCACGGCGGTCCGCAGCCCGTGCTTCAGCAGCGCCCGGCGGCGGGTGAGGCCCTTGGCCTCGGCGGTGCGCAGGTAGTCGGAGCCGAGCACGTCGAGCATGGTGCCGCGCTGGTAGCGGCTGTAGGTGGCGAGGCCGCCGAGGGCCAGCGAGATGGTCGGCAGCAGCAGGTGCAGTGCCCAGTCGGCGAGGTGGGTGCCGAGGCCGCCGGTGAGTCCGGGGGTCTCGTAGCCGGTGAACGGGACGACCTCGTGGCCGGCCGCGTCCTTGGCGGCGATCGCGCCGTTCTTGAGGAACAGCGCGACCAGGAAGACCGGGGTGGAGAGCAGCACGAAGGACAGCACGGTGAGCAGCCGGTCGGAGATCCGGTACTGGCGCACCGCGCTCCACGCCCCGGCGGCGACGCCGAGCGCCATGCCCAGCAGGCTGCCGATCAGCAGCAGCCGCAGCGAGACCCATACCCGGCGGCCGAAGTCCTCGGTGACCGGGGTGTCGTGGATGGTCCGGCCGAGGTCGCCGTGGAGCAGCCCGCCGGCCCAGTGGCCGAAGCGTTCGACCACCGGGGTGCGGTCGTTCAGGTTGAGCGCGGTGAGCTGGCGCTCCACCGAAACGGCGGACGGCCGGGGGACCTTGGCCTCGAAGTAGGTGCGCGGCTGGAGGGCGGTCGCGGAGATCGCGTACGCCAGGAAGACGGCGGCGACCAGCAGCACCGCGTAGTAGAGCAGCCGTTTCGCCAGGTAGCGGAGCATCAACGGCCGCCCGCGGCGGTGCGGGTGGGGCCGACGCGTCTGGTGGGCATCGAGTGGCCTTCGGTACGGGCCCCGGTCGGGGCGTCAGGTGGCTTGAGTGGCAGGGGAGTTGGCAATCCGCAGGTCAGAGTGAAGCACCGGCGCGCTGAGGGGGTGTTGCGGCGGTGTTGCCGCTCGTGACGTCTGGATCAGGTGTGCGGACCTCCCCCTGGTGGCGGATCTGATCGACTGTTACCTTCTGCTCGCCCGGTGCCGAATTGGCTGCCCACGATCAAGACCCGTCACACCTCGCGCGCCCCGACCGCCGTCATCGATCCCAGGGGGACCCTCATGGACGCTTCCACCACGGCCCGCCGTCTCGGCCGGGCGGCCGCCCTCGCCGCCGCCGTCGTGCTCACGGTCGCCGCGTGCACCTCGGGCGGGGGTGGCTCGGGCGGCGACGTGGCCAGGAGCGAGCCGCCGAGACAGGACTCCCAGGACATCAACTCCAAGCCGCTGGACCAGATCAAGGACGGCGGGGAGGCGCGCTTCCAGCTGGACCAGTGGATCACCCAGTGGAACCCGCTCCAGGTGGACGGCGGCACGTACACCGACACGGTGAACCTCATCCGCGCCCTGGAGCCCACGCTCTTCCGCACCGACGCGTCCGGTGCCTTCCGGCCGGATCCGGACTACCTGGTGGAGGCCGCGGTCACCTCGGTCTCGCCGCAGGTGATCACGTACCGGCTGAACCCCAAGGCCACCTGGTCGGACGGCAAGCCGCTGAGCTACCTGGACTTCAAGGCCGACTGGCAGGCGAGCAACGGCAAGGACCCGGCGTACAATATCTACGACCCGTCCGGCTACGAGCTGATCTCCTCGGTCGAGCAGGGCGCCGACCCGAGCGAGGTCAAGGTCACCTTCTCGGAGCCGTACGCGGACTGGCAGAACCTGTTCCGCCCGCTGGTCCCGGCGGCGGGCATCGCCACCCCGGACGACTTCAACAAGGGCTGGGTGGAGAAGGTCCCGATCACCTCGGGTCCGCTGAAGATCGGAGCGGCGGACAAGACCGCGCAGACCCTCACCTTCGTGCCGGACCCGGCCTGGTGGGGCACCCGGGCCAAGCTCGACCGGATCACCTTCCGGGTGATGGACAAGGCCGCGAGCATCCAGGCGTACCTCAACAACGAGATCGACCTCGCCGCGGCCGGCACCGCCGCCGCGTACGGGCAGCTCAAGAACGCCAAGGACACCGTGATCCGGTCCGCGAGCCCGTGGGACGAGGTGCACATCTCCTTCGGCGGCACCGGGGCGCTGGCGGACCGGAAGGTCCGCCAGGCGCTCGGCAAGGCACTCGACCGCTCGGCACTGATCAAGATCGCCAACAACGGGGTGCCGGTGGAGTTCAAACCGCTCGGCAACCACATCATCATGCCCAACCAGGCCGGCTACCAGGACAACTCCGGGGAGTGGGTGAAGTTCGACCCGCCCGCGGCCAAGAAGCTGCTGGACGAGGCCGGCTGGGCGGAGGCCGGCGGTGGCGGGCCGCGCACCAAGGGCGGCAAGCCGCTGGAGCTGCACTGGGTGCTCAGCGACGGCACCGCGCAGGCCCAGCTCGACCTCGCCACCGCGGCGGCGGCGATGTGGCAGCAGGTCGGGGTCAAGGTCAGCCTGGACAAGGTGGCCGCCAACGACTACTTCGCCAAGTACGTCACCCCGGGCAAGTTCGACATCGCGAGCTGGCGCAACACCGACTCGTTCCCGAACTCCAAGGGCCTGGCCAACTTCCGCCTGCCGGTGGGGGACAACACCTTCAGCAACCCCTCGCGGCTGGGCACCCCGGAGATCGACGCCCTGCTGAAGAAGGCGGCCGGGACGGTCGACCCGGCGGAGGCCGTGAAGCTCTACAACCAGGCGGACGCGAAGATCTGGGAGCTCGGCCACACCGTCGAGCTCTACCAGCGGCCCGCCGTGGTGGCGACCCGCAAGGGGCTGGCCAACTACGGGGCCTTCGGTCTGGCCACGGAGGACTACAGCAAGGTCGGCTGGGAGAAGTAGCCGCCGCCGGGGTCGGACGGGCCGCCCGGCAGGCGCTGGCGAGCAGCGCGGTGATCACGAGGCGGGTGGCGGGGACAGGGGAGGAACGGCTCCGCCGCCCCCGCTGTCCCGCCACCCGCCTTGACCTTCCGCGTTGCCCGCACGCCACCCGTGTCGTGGGGCCCGGCAGGGCCCGCGCTCTTCCAACCGGGGAAGAATCTAGCGGCGCTCCGGCCGTGCGCGAGGCAGCGCGCGGGGCGTGCCCGGAAACCCGCCGCGCTGTCACCCGGTTCGCGCACCGGAGCGTCAACTGCGGCTGACGGCAAGGGAAAAAGGGGACATAAGGGGTCATCGCGCCCGGGGGCGTGCGGGGTTCCCGCTCCGCGCCCGAGCGTGCACAACACCGTGCCGGTGCGCGCACATCCGTCGCGCCGGTGGGTGTGCCGGGCGCGGAGCGCTGCCAGGATGCGCGGGACGGTCCTCCTACCCGACCCCCCGGAGCAGCACCGATGGCCAGTGACCCCGCCGCCGCGGCACCCCGCAGACACCCCGTCGACCCGCCCCCGGTGCGCCGGATGGTCCCGCGCGACCGCCACGAGCCGCACCGGGTGTCCACCCCGCTGGAACTCTTCTTCGACCTCTGCTTCGTGGTCGCGGTCGGCCAGGCCGGGCGAGAACTGGCCCGCTCCCTCGCGGCCGGGCACTACGGAGCCGGAGGGGTCGGCTACACCCTCGCCTTCTTCGCCATCTGGTGGGCGTGGATGAACTTCACCTGGTTCGCCTCCGCGTACGACGTCGACGACGTGCCGTACCGTCTCACCACACTGGTGCAGATCGCCGGAGTGCTGATCCTCGCCGCCGGGGTGCCGCGGCTGTTCGCCACCCAGGACCTGACGCTGTCGATCGCCGGGTACGTGGTGATGCGCCTGGCGATGGTCACCCAGTGGCTGCGCGCCGCCGCCGGCGAGCAGGGCGTGGCGCGCAAGGTCGCGCTGGGCTACGCGGCGGGGATCACGCTCTGCCAGGTCGGCTGGGTGGTGACGCTGCTCCTCCCGCACGGCGTCCGGCCGTACGCCATCCCGATCGGGGTGCTGTGCGAGCTG